>JAZUCW010000095.1:0-3963 GCA_045639305.1 Candidatus Scatosoma sp. | reverse complement strand
CGACATGGCTACGATCCGACTTGGTCGGCTACCCATCGTCGGCTTGGTGGGCCGTTACCTCACCAACTACCTAATGGGACGCGAGCTCATCTATACCCGATAAAATCTTTTACCTCAATAGGATGCCCTATCGTGGTCTTATGCGGTATTAGCAGTCGTTTCCAACTGTTATTCCCCTGGTATAGGCAGATTGCTCACGCGTTACTCACCCGTCCGCCACTCACTTAAGTCCGAAGACTTAAGTTCGTTCGACTTGCATGTGTTAAGCATGCCGCCAGCGTTCATCCTGAGCCAGAATCAAACTCTTAAGTTTAATTGTTTAAAGTCGTTACCGAATTTCTTCAGCAACAACGGCTCTAACTTTGTTATCTCTTTGCTGACTTGCTTTCAAGGTTACTTTTTCAAGTACTTTGAAAATTAACGGAAATTACCTTTCATTTGCTTGTTTGTCAAATAAAATCTCATTTCTTTCTTATTCCATTTTTAATCTTCTTTACCCGAACCACAGTTCGGTCCGTCCCCTTCGCGGCGACAGCTTGTATATAATACCACAAGCCTTTTCCCTTTGTCAAGTGTTTTTTCAGACTTTTTTAACTTTTTTTCAAAAATTTTTTTCAGCCTGCTTTTTTCCACTCCCTCGCGGACAGCTTGTATATATTACCACTTCTTTTTCCTATTGTCAATTATTTTTTTGCCTTTTTTTAAAGTTTTTTCAATTTTTTGACAATTTTTTTACGATTTCTTTATAAGGGTCAAGGTTACGGACTCTCCGTTGACGTCTACGGTCTTTGTAAAACCGTCCTTTTTCCCTTCTTCTACGGAAATAGCCAACACGTCGTCTTTGAAGTTGCCCGCCGAAAGCACCGATTTCGCTTTCCCTTCCGCTTCATAATATATATATATACGGTCGGTGATTTGGAAATCCGCCTCTTTTCTCATGGCTTGTACCTTGGAAACGATTTCTCTTTCAATCCCTTCCAAAATCAATTCCTCGGTAAGCGCGGTATTCAGCGCAACGGTTACCCCTTTATCGCTAGCGGAAATAAAGCCTGCTTTGCTTTCCGTAAAGATTTGCAAATCTTCTTCTTTCAACACGACTTCCGAATCGGTATCAAGAACGTATTCGCCACCGCCGCGAACGCTATCCACGACTTTCTTGGCGTCGCAATTTGCGAGGAACGCAGAAATCGCACCCAGCTTTTTCCCGTACTTGGGACCAAGCGTCTTTAACTGCGGTTTTAATTTGTACGAAATAAACTCGTCGGCGTCTTCCGCGGATTTATATTCTTTGATATTCAGCTCGTCCAAAGCAATCGCTTTCAACCCCTCGTCCAAATCCCCTGCGCGAGCAGTAACGACGTACATTTCTAAAAGCGGTTGTCTATTTTTCACGTTGCCCGTATTGCGCGCCGCTCTACCCAAGTTCACGACGTCCAAAACGGTATCCATACCGCTTTCCAATTCCATATTCACGAACGATTCGTCGTAAACGGGGAATTCGCAAAGATGCACGGATTTCGGCGCGTCAGGGAAGAAGGCAGGTACGAGGTTAAGATACATTTCCTCCGCAATGAACGGCGTGTACGGCGCAGTCAATTTTGCAAAGGTAACGAGAACGTGCCAAAGCGTGGTATACGCCGCCGCCTTGTCTTCCGTCATCTCACTCCCCCAATACCGATCTCTACCGCGACGAACGTACCAGTTGGACAGAATATCCGAGAAGTCCTGCAACGCACGCGCGCTGTCCGTGATATTGTATACGGCAAGATTTTTATCCACCGTATCCACGAGCGTGTTCAATTTGGACAACACCCATTTATCCATCAAGGAAAGCTTGCACTTTTTCAAATCGTAGTTTGCAGGATTGTAGCCGTCGACGTCTGCGTAAAGGCAGAAGAACGCATAGGTATTCCAAAGCGTACCCATATACTTTCTCTGTGCTTCGCTGACCGCTTCGGGATAAAAACGGGAAGGCAGCCAAGGCGCGGACGAGGTATAGAAATACCAACGTACGGCGTCTGCGCCCTGTTTATCAAGCACGGTCCAAGGATCTACGACGTTGCCTTTATGTTTCGACATCTTAATCCCGTTTTTATCATTGACGTGTCCGAGCACGATACAATTTCTAAACGGCGCTTTGTCAAACAGCAAAGTCGAGATAACGAGCAAGGTATAGAACCAACCGCGCGTTTGATCGACCGCCTCGGAAATGAAATCCGCGGGGAAAGTCTGTTCGAACAGGTCTTTATTTTCAAACGGATAATGGTACTGCGCAAACGGCATGGACCCGGAATCGAACCAACAGTCGATAACCTCGGGCGTACGGCGCATTTTGCCGCCGCACTTGCCGCATTTGCACGTCAAATCATCCAAATACGGGCGGTGCAATTCGATATCTTCAGGCGCGCCGCATTTTTCAGAAAGCTCTTTGCGAGAACCGATCACTTCGATTTCCCCGCAATCAGGACAAACCCAAACGGGCAACGGCGTACCCCAATAACGGTCACGCGAAAGCCCCCAATCGATTACGTTTTCCAAGAAGTTGCCCATACGGCCTTCTTTTATCGTGTCCGGCATCCAATTCACCGAACGATTGGTTTCGATCAATCTATCCTTAATTGCCGTTACTTTGATAAACCAGCTCGATCTCGCGTAATAGATAAGCGGAGTATCACAACGCCAGCAGAACGGGTAGTTGTGCATAAATTCCATCGTCTTTAACAACAAGCCGCGCGCTTTGAGATCCTTGACGATAACGGGGTCCGCCGCCTGCGCGCCGATACCCGTAAATTCGCCGCAGCCCGCGGGGAATTTCCCCTCTTCCGTAATCAGTTGTACGACGGGCAAGTTATAACGTTTGCCGACTTTATAGTCGTCTTCCCCGAATGCGGGCGCAATATGCACGACGCCCGTACCGTCGGAAAGCGTAACGTAATTATCGCAAGTAACGTAATGCGATTTTTCACGATACGCAAATTTTTCTTTGCCGAACGGATACAACGCTTCGTATTCGGTATATTCGTATTCGATGCCCTTTTTCTTGGAAAGTACGGTATAGCCCTCTTCCCCAAGCACGCTTTGTAAAAGCCCCTCGGCAAGGATATATTTTTCTCCCGTTTCTTCCATTTCGACCATGACGTAGTCAAATTCGGGATTCATACACAGCGCAACGTTCGAAGGCAACGTCCAAGGAGTCGTCGTCCAAGCGAGAATATAGATATTTTCTGCGTTCTTTACTTTAAATTTAACAAACGCAGTCAGTTGCTTTACGTCCTTATACCCCTGCGCAACCTCGTGCGAAGAAAGCGCCGTCCCACAACGAGGGCAATAGGGTACGATTTTGTGTCCCTTATACAAAAGCCCTTTCTTGTGGATTTCTTTGAGCGCCCACCATTCCGATTCGATATAATCGTCGTGATAGGTAACGTACGGATTGTCCATATCGCACCAGTACCCAACGCGGTCGGACATTTTTTTCCACTCGTTCGAATACTGCCAAACAGACTCTTTACACTGCTTGATAAAGGGCTCGATACCGTACCCCTCAATCCCCGTTTTGCTTTCCAAACCGAGTTTTTTCTCGACTTCCAATTCCACGGGCAAACCGTGCGTATCCCAGCCCGCTTTTCTCAAAACGTGCTTGCCTTTCATCGTCTTATAACGGGGCACGATATCCTTCATAACGCGGGTCAAAATATGCCCAATGTGCGGTTTCCCGTTTGCGGTAGGAGGACCGTCGTAGAAGGAGAATTCTTCCTGCCCTTCCGTTGCGCGCATACTCTCTTCAAAGACTTTCTTTTCGTTCCAATATTCGACGATCTGTTTTTCACGTTCGACGAAGTTTAACGAAGTGTCTACTTTCTTGTATAAAGACATATAATTTTCTCCTTTGGAGCGTTTTATAAATTAAAAAATAAAAAAACAACCGTTGCGTCTTGGAAAAACACAACGGCCTTTTTAACC
>JAZUCW010000094.1:0-4074 GCA_045639305.1 Candidatus Scatosoma sp. | reverse complement strand
CATAGCAACGATGGGTTTGTTGATTATAACCAAATCTTCGTCGTTAGAAGGAAGAATTTCCGTCTTCTTCACCTCTCCTTCGTCATTCATTACCACCTTGATTTTTTGGTCGTTTTTCGTGAAGACGTAAGAAGTAGAATCGTATAACAGCAGCCCGCTCGTTACTCTCTTAAACTTCGTTTCATCCGTTTCCGAATTATAGCGGTATTGTCCTTGATAATCAGCCTCTACCGCCCCGCCATACCCCAAAATTTCAACCTCACCCGTAAGATTGAAATTAAAGTCATAGCCTTGAATTTTTTCATTTAACGCGTTTTGTCTGGCTGCAACCAATTCTGTTCCCGTAGGGGCAGCGTTTACCTCTGGTAATACGCCGCTAGAAATATCACCATCCCCAGAAACATCCCCTCCGCCAGACGGAGTCGACGAATCCGCAGGCGTGTTTGTAGATGCGCCCGTAGAACTATTTGCGGTATCCGCATTATCTCCACAAGCCGTAAACACGCCAAACGCAAAAGTAAGCGCAAAGCTAGCCAACAAAAATCTGATAGATTTTCTCATTTTTATATCTCCTTTAATTTTTTTCTTTTAATAAGCTTCGCGCCCTGCCTTTACACGCAGACACGCGGGGAAGAAAGTAAACGGGGAAATAACGACTGCCGCCGCCAAGCACGCCAAAAGCGTGACTACGTATACGATAAATCGCAAAACGGCAAACAAAATTTTCATTGCCAACAAAAAGGTAAAACCGTCCACGTCAAAGGTAAAAATAACACCTGGCGTGCCGATACGCGCGCCGCCCGCAAATGCACAATCCGCAACAATGCCGTCCCAGACGATTTGCGAGAAGAAGGTAAACCCTACTACGCCAACCCCAAGAAATATAAGCAAATACGACCATTCCACCGCTATTGCTAATATTATCCCTAACGTGAACAACGCCCCGCCTAAAATTGCACCCGTAATCAAACCTTTAAGGAAATTGCGCTTTATTCTTCCCTCCTCGATTTGTTTCTTTAAAAGTTCTTGCTTGCGTTGCTCCTCTAATTTTCTTTTTTCTTCCGCAGCTTTACGCTTGCGTTCCGTTTCTCGCTTAACACAACATTTCTTACAAACCAAAGCAGGTTCCAATAATCCCTCTTCACCGCGATAAACGATTTTCCCGCAGTCCTTGCAGACCCCTATCATTTCTTTTACAGAATCTTGCTTGGACGATTCCTCGACTTTTTCTTCAATAACCTTATCCTTATTGATTATCGTTTTTTCGCAATCTTTCGCTTTATTTCCTATGTATCCGTCACAGTTATCACAAAATGCATTTCCTATCGCAGTCGGTTTTCCGCAAAACGGACAAATCAGCATTTCTACCTCTACCGTTTCCACAAGCGTTTCTTTCGCCTCTGCCACCTCAGAAATCGCCGTTTCTTCAAAATAACTTAACGCCACATTAAAATATTTTGCCAATTTTGACATCGTTGCAAAATCAGGACAAGATTCGTCGCGTTCCCATTTAGAAACCGCTTGATAGGATATGTTTAAATATGCCCCTAACTCTGCCTGTGTAATTCCTTTTGCTTTCCTAAGCGCAAGAATTTTTCCACCGATGGATTCGTTGTTTCCCATAAGTTCTCCTCCAAAAATTGTTTTCCATTTTTTACTAATTCCATTATACAACACTCCCCAAAAAAACCAAGCATTTTTCACTAAACTGTTGGTTGAATGGATTTTACTTTTTGTTGAAATAACCTATTTTTTCCATTATACCACCAAAGAGCAAGAAAAAGCAATGGTTTGTGTGTAAATTTACATATATTTTCTCAACCGTCAGATGATATAATGAAAATAGGTAAATAAAATGACGCTTACAACTGCAATTTCTAAACGAATAGACGAATATTTATTTTCTCGCGGGATTACGCTGTATCAGCTTGCAAAGGACTCGGGTTTACCGATTGCGACCTTGCAAAACCTCTATCGCGGACTCACGAAAAGCCCAACCCTTGCCGTCGTTTATAAAATTTGTATCGGATTGAACGTTCCCGTTACCGAATTTTTAGACAGCGAATTTTTTTCTTGCAGCGAATTAGAACTCGACTAATTTTAACAGCGCAGAGCCAAACGCTCCGCGCTGTTTTTCTGTCCTTAAAATCCCTTTTCCTTTAAACAATATCGTTGACAAAGGGAATAAACTGTGCTATACTGATATAAATTTTTTCCTATGGAGAAAAGAAATGAGTAAATTCATCGTACCCAAGGGATATACGTCCCTTTTGACAATGTACGAAACGCAAACGGCAATCGGGCTGTTAAAGCGTACTTTCGAAGAAAAATTGTGTCTTGCGTTGCATTTAAAACGAGTTTCCGCGCCCTTATTCGTTGACCCGACGACGGGTTTAAACGACGATTTGAGCGGGGTGGAACGCCCCGTTCGCTTTGATTTGAAAGAAACGGGCAAAGATGCCGTGGTCGTTCATTCGCTGGCGAAATGGAAACGCATGGCGCTGAAAGCGTACGGATTTTCCGCAGGCGAAGGCTTGTATACGGACATGAACGCAATCCGCCGCGACGAGGAGATGGACAATCTGCACTCCGTCTACACCGATCAATGGGATTGGGAAAAAATTATCACCCGTGAAACTCGAACGACGGAATATTTAAAAAAGGTCGTGCAAGGCATCGTCGGCGCAATTTGCGACACGCTGGATTTTTTAAAATGCCGCTATCCGCAACTCGATATCGAGCTTTGCCGCACCGTTTCCTTTATCACCGCGCAGGAGCTGGAAAACCTTTATCCGACTCTTTCCCCAGAGGAACGGGAACACGCTTTCGTGAAAGAACACAAGACGGCGTTCGTGATGCAAATCGGCGACAAACTGCAATCGGGCAAACCGCACGGCAACCGCGCGCCCGACTATGACGATTGGACCTTGAACGGCGACATCCTCTTTTGGTGCGACGTTTTGGGCTGCGCCATGGAAATCTCGTCCATGGGCATCCGCGTAGACGAAAAAGCGTTAGATGCACAACTGAAAAAAGCAAACGCAAACGAGCGCAGAGAATTACCCTTCCACAAAGCCTTGCTCGCAGGAGAGTTGCCTTTAACCATCGGCGGCGGTATCGGACAATCGCGGCTTTCGATGTTGTTGCTTGGTAAAGCGCATATCGGCGAAGTGCAAGTTTCGCTTTGGGATGAGGAAACGAAGAACGTTGCAAAAGAAAACGGCATCGTGTTGCTGTAAAAGAAAAAGCGTACCCTTTCAAAGGATACGCTTTTTTTATGCCGTTACAAATTATAAGTACTTTTTCAAATCGTCCACACGGTCGGTTTGTTCCCACGAGAACCCTTTATAGCCAAAGTGTCCGTACGCCGCCGTCTTTTTAAAGACGGGCTTTCTCAAATCGAGTGTCTTGATAATCGCGTAAGGACGAAGGTCGAATTCTTTCTTCACGATTTCCACCAAACGTTCGTCGTCCACCTTGCCCGTGCCGTGGCTGTCTACGAATACGGAAACGGGATTTGCTACGCCGATTGCGTACGCGACCTGAATTTCCACTTCGTCTGCAAGCCCTGCCGCAACGAGGTTTTTCGCTACGTACCGACAGAAATACGCCGCACTTCTATCCACTTTCGTAGGGTCTTTGCCCGAGAACGCGCCGCCGCCGTGCGCACATCTGCCGCCGTAGGTATCAACGATAATTTTTCTGCCCGTCAATCCACTGTCGCCTTCCGGTCCGCCGATTTCGAATCTGCCCGTGGGATTGACGTAAATTTTCGTATTTTCGTCCATAAGTGCCGCCGGCACGATTTCGTCAATGACGTATTTTTTCATATCCGCACGGATTTGGTCTTGGGAAACCTTATCGTCGTGCTGGGTAGAAACGACTACCGTATCCACACGCTTTGCCACGCCGTCCACGTATTCGACGGTAACCTGCGTTTTTCCGTCGGGACGAAGATAGGACAATAAGCCGCTTTTTCTAACGTCGGTAAGGCGTTTTGCCAATCTATGAGAAAGAGATAAGGTCAAAGGCATCAATTCTTTGGTTTCGCGGCAAGCATACCCAAACATCATC
>JAZUCW010000093.1:0-3551 GCA_045639305.1 Candidatus Scatosoma sp. | reverse complement strand
ACGACGGACGTTACCAACGTACAGCAATCCTATCAAATGTGCCTGCGTATCGTCATTCGCGTACCCTTGCAGTTCTTGTTTGCGATTATTATGAGCTTTGTCATCAACCCCCGTTTGGCGTGGATTTTCCTTGCCATCGTGCCGGTGTTGGCGTTGATTCTCATTGCGATTATGCGTTACGTAATGCCTTTCTTCCGTAAAATTTTCAAAAAATACGACGCCCTCAACAACTCCGTGCAGGAAAACGTGGGCGGGATTCGCGTTGTAAAATCCTTCGTGCGCGAGACTTACGAAACGGAAAAATTCGAAAAAGCGGCGGGAGAGGTGCGCGGCGACTTTACCAAAGCGGAAAAAATCCTCGCCCTCAACAACCCGATTATGACCCTGTTTATCAACGTGGCGGCGGTCTTAATCGCCTTCTTCTCCGTTTACGCCATCGTGGATAAATCCTATTGGGCGGCGTACGACGGGTTTGGCGCAGGGCAGCTTTCCGCACTCATTTCCTACGGAATCCAAATGCTCTCTTGCTTGATGATGTTCTCCATGATTTTCGTTATGCTTTCGATGTCCATCGAATCGGCGCGCCGTATCAGCGAGGTGCTTACCCAAGAATCGGATATCGTCAGCCCGAAAGACGGCGTGAAAGAAGTTGCGGATGGTTCTATCCGTTTTGAAAATGTCAATTTTAAATACTCGGAAAAAGCGGACAATTACGCTTTGTCCGATATCGACCTTACCATCGCTTCGGGGGAAACGGTGGGTATTTTAGGGGGTACGGGTTCGTCGAAAACCACCCTTATTCAGCTTATCCCCCGACTTTACGACGCGACGGACGGGGAAGTATACGTCGGCGGCGTCAACGTCAAAGAGTACGATTTAGACGTGCTTAGAAAGGAAGTTTCCATCGTCCTGCAAAAGAACGTGCTCTTCTCGGGTACGATCAAAGAAAATCTGCGCTGGGGGGATGAAAACGCAACGGATGAGGAGCTTGAAAGAGTCTGCAAATTGGCGCAGGCGGATGAATTTATCCGAGCCTTCCCTAACGGGTACGACACCTATATTGAGGCAGGCGGCACCAACGTATCGGGCGGGCAAAAGCAACGCCTTTGCATTGCACGTGCCTTGCTTCGCAAACCCAAGGTGCTTATTTTGGACGATTCCACGTCGGCGGTAGACACCAAAACGGACGCGCTTATTCGCAATGCGTTTAAGGAAGAAATTCCCGATACGACGAAAATTATCATTGCCCAGCGTGTTTCCTCGGTGGAACACGCCGATAAAATCCTCGTTTTGGAGGGCGGTAAGATTATTGCATGCGGCAATCATGAAACGTTAATGGAAAGCAACGACGTCTATCGTGAAATTTACGAGGCGCAGACGAAAGGCAAACAAACGGAAGGCAAACAAACGGAAGGGGGTGAGGCGTAATGTCGGAAAAAACGTACGAACAAAAACCCCGCGCGGTAAAACCTATGCGTGGCCGCGGTATGCCCGTACCCAAAGGCATGATTAAAAAAGGCACGCTAAAACGCTTGTTAAAAACAGTATTCCATTACTATAAGTGGCGTTTGCTGGCGGTACTTTTCTGCATTATCGTCAGCTCTGTCGGCAGCTTGATTTCCTCTATTTTTATGGTTTCGATTATAGACGAAGTTATTACGCCTGCCATAAAGTTGGGTGGAATGACGTCTGCTTTACGGGAAGAGCTAATCGGTCTGATTATTATGATGGTATCGGTCTACGGCGCGGTTATTTTGGCTTCGTTTATCTATACCCGTATCATGGCAACGATCACGCAGGGTACGCTGTATCATTTGCGTACGGATATGTTCGCCAAAATGCAAAAACTGCCCATTAAGTATTTCGATACGCACGCCCACGGGGATATTATGAGTACCTATACCAACGATACGGACGCTACCCGCCAGTTAATCGGGCAGAGTTTGCCGACGGTATTAAGCAGCTCGCTTACTTTACTCACGACGATTTTCATGATGATACGGTATAGCGTTTGGCTGTTCTTGGTCGTGCTCGTTTCCACGTTTGCAATGTCGATGGTTATGAAGAAAATCGGCGGCGGCAGTGCGAAATACATGGTTGCGCAACAGATGTCGCTTGCTAGGGAAGAGGGCTTTATGGAAGAGATGATGAAAGGTCAAAAGGTCGTCAAAGTCTTTACCCATGAAGAGAAAGCCAAAGAGGATTTTGAAAAGCTGAACGAAGACCTTTTTAAAGCCAGCGAAAAGGCGCACGTGTACGGCAACGTTTTAGGACCTATTCTTGGCAATATCGGCAATATTACCTACGTATTAATCGCCATCGTCGGCGGCGCGTTGTTTGCGTTCGGCGCGAAGAATTTCAGCTTGGGAACGCTGTTTATGGGCGATGGTAAAATGCTTGGTATCGGCGTTATCGTGGCGTTTTTGGGAATGTCGAGGAATTTCACCCAAATCGTCAACCAAACCTCGCATCAGGTTTCTATGATTGCGATGGGTATGGCGGGTGCAAGCCGAGTATTCACGCTCATGGACGAGGAAACGGAAAAGGACGATGGGTACGTCAGCCTCGTCAACGCCAAAGAAGACGAAAACGGGAATATCGTCGAAACGAAAGAACGCACCCATCGCTGGGCTTGGAAACACTACCATAAAGCGGACGGTACGACGACGTATACGTGGCTGCGCGGGGATATCGTTATGGATGGGGTGGATTTCTGTTACGTGCCCGAAAAACAAGTCCTTTCTGACGTAACTTTGTACGCAAAACCCGGGCAGAAAATTGCTTTTGTAGGGGCTACGGGTGCAGGAAAAACGACGATAACCAACCTTATCAACCGTTTCTACGATATCGCGGACGGAAAAATCCGTTACGACGGTATCAATATCAATAAAATCAAAAAAGAAGATTTGCGCAGGTCCTTGGGTATCGTTTTGCAGGATACGAACCTCTTTACGGGTACGGTAATGGATAACATCCGTTACGGTAGATTGGACGCTACGGACGAGGAATGTATCGAGGCGGCGGTGCTTGCCAATGCCGACGATTTCATTCGCCGTTTGCCTGAGGGCTATAATACCATGCTGACGAACAACGGCGCGAACCTCTCGCAAGGGCAAAGACAGCTCCTTTCCATCGCCCGCGCGGCGGTTGCCGACGCGCCCGCAATGATTTTGGACGAGGCAACTTCTTCCATCGACACCCGTACCGAAGCTTTGGTGCAAGACGGGATGGATAAATTGATGAAAGGCAGAACGGTATTCGTAATCGCCCACCGCCTTTCCACCGTCCGTAATTCCGACGCGATTATGGTACTCGACCATGGCAGAATTATCGAACGCGGCACGCACGAACAGTTGATTCAGCAGGGAGGGACGTATTATCAGTTATATACGGGCGCTTTCGAATTAGAATAAGGAAACCGCGTATAAGGGCGCACCTTAAAACAAAAACGGTATTCGCCTCGCTCGTTTACGACTTGTAAAGTCGCATCGGCGAAGCTTCCGTGTTTTGTTTCAATCTGCAACCCTTCTCCACAGTTTCGTGGAACTACT
>JAZUCW010000092.1:0-4422 GCA_045639305.1 Candidatus Scatosoma sp. | reverse complement strand
TTAGCTTTACGAGTTGATTGCGCTTCCTCCCAATACCGAAATGGGGGATTACGCATTGCCTTGTTTCCGCTTTGCTAAGATATTGAGAAAGAGTCCCGTGGTGATTGCGGAAGAGTTAAAAAACAGTATTATGTCTAACATAATACCTATGTCTGACGAAGTAATCAGCGAGGTTTCTGCGGTCAACGGGTATTTGAATTTTAAAATCAAAAAGGACGGGTTTGTACGCGCTACGCTTGATAAAATCCTTACGGAAAAAGAGAGCTTCGGTGCGTCGGATATCGGGAAAAATAAGACGGTTTGCCTTGACTATTCGTCTATTAATATTGCAAAACCCTTCCATATCGGGCATTTATCCACGACCGTGCTTGGCGGCGCATTGTACCGTATTTTTAATTTCCTTGGCTATAAAGCGGTAGGGATTAATCACCTTGGCGACTACGGTACACAGTTTGGGAAACTTATTTCCGCCTACAAACGTTGGGGGGATAAGGAAGCGATCGAACAGGGCGGTATCCGCGCTTTGAACGAATTGTACGTAAAATTCCATCAAGAGGCGGAAATTCATCCCGAATATGACGACGAGGCGCGCGCGTATTTTAAGAAGATTGAATTAGGCGACGAAGAATGTTTGCAGCTTTTCCATTGGTTTAAGGAGCTGACCTTAAAGGACGTGCAGAAAATCTACGATATGTTGGATATTCGTTTCGATTCGTATGCAGGCGAAAGCTTTTATTCGGATAAAATGCAGCCCATCGTAGACGAATTGAAGGAAAAAGGCTTGCTTATAGAAAGTCGCGGTGCGCAGGTGGTTGACCTTGAAGAATACGGCATGGCGCCTTGCATTATTTTAAAATCGGACGGAACTTCTTTGTATGCAACTCGTGATATGGCGGCTGCGCAATACCGTAAGAATACGTACGATTTCGACAAATGTCTGTACGTAGTTGCTTATCAGCAAAACTTGCACTTTAAACAGTTCTTTAAGGTGCTCGAACTTATGGGCAAAGATTGGGCAAAGGACCTTGTGCACGTAGCGTACGGTATGGTTTCCTTGGAAGAGGGCACGATGTCGACGAGAAAGGGCAACGTTGTATTCTTGGAAGACGTTATCAACAAGTGTATTGAAAAGGCGTATACGATTATCGACGAAAAGAACCCCAATCTTGAAAACAAACAAGACGTAGCCCAAAAGGTAGGGGTTGGCGCGGTAATTTTCGGCGCGCTTTATAACAATAAAATCAAAGATATCGTATTTTCTTACGATAAAGTTCTCAATTTTGACGGCGAAACTAGCGTATACGTACAGTATACTTGCGCTCGTGCTAATTCCGTATTGCAAAAGGGAGGGATTGTAACGAGCTATGAAATTCCCGAATTGACGATAGAAGAAATCGAGCTTGTCAAAGCGATTGCAACCTTCCCCGAAACGGTGGAAACCGCCGCGGAAAAATACGAGCCTTCTTGTATTGCTCGTTTTGCCGTAGACGTAGCGCAAAAGTTCAATAAATTCTATTTTAATTGCAAAATTCTCGCCGCGGAAGACGAAAAGACGAAAACTTTCCGTTTGGCGTTGACGAACGCAACCTTGCAAGCTTTGAAAAACGCGTTTGCGCTTCTTGGTATTGGGATTCCCGATAAAATGTAAACGAAAACGTATGCCGTCCGTAGTTCGGACGGCTGTTTTTTTGCGAAAAAAGGCGAAAAAATTTTTAAAAAACTTTCGGTCAAACTCTTCCATTTTTCGTTTGGATATGGTATGATAAAGAATAGTATGGAAAAGAAAGGTACGTCAACAAAATTTTCTTACGAAAAATTGCTTGCGCTTTTGGACACGAAAAAAGCGGGGGATCGCGCTTGGTTTCTCTCTCTTTTAGACGAGGAGGAACAAAAGCGTTATGAAGACGAGCATATCGAGGCGGTAATGCAAATGCTGCATATCGCCCGTATTCGTCCGCGCAAAAAAGCCATCAAAGCCGCTAAAGAGGAAATAATAGCCTTGGAAAAGGAAGGCGATAGCGCGGAAAATTATCGAAAGATTAAAAATATTCTTGCGGAAATCGAGCTTGAAAACGAAAAGATGCAAGCCTTCCGCCCCTTCTTTGAAGAGCCCTACTTTGCTCGTATGGATTTGATTGACAACCAAGAGGGGTACAACAGTTATTATATCGGCAAAAAAGGGGATATTCGTTTGGAAATCCTTGATTGGCGTACGCCCGTAGCAAGACGGTATTATCAAAAAAGCTGTTCTTCTTTTACTTTTGGCGAATACGAGTACAAGACGATTTTGCGTCGGGCAATCCGTACGAAAAGCGGTAAGGTCGAGGACTTTAAAAACGAATACCTTTCCTTGCGCGATTATTTAACGGCGGAAGAAATTGCGCATCGGGACGAGGAAAACGTTTTAGATCCTTTTTTACAGGACATAATTCGTAATCGAAAGCAGGATTCGGCGATTAAAGACATTATCGAAACGATCCAGGAAAAGCAGTACGAAATCATTACCTGTCCTGAAAGGGAAAACTTCGTTTTACAAGGCTGCGCGGGCAGCGGGAAGACGATGGTTATGCTGCATCGTTTAAGTTATCTATTATATAATAACGACGGTATGAAACCCCGCGACGTGCTGATTATTACACCCAGCAACACCTTTAATTCCTTTATTAACGAGCTTGCCGAAGTCCTCGAATTGCAACGTGTGCAAACCGCCACCGTTTACGAGTATTTTTTACAGGTATTAAAGAGCGAAAAAATCTATTTGGAAGACAAAATCGACTTGTCGCAAGCAGAGGATAGGGAATATCTTTCATACGTGTATTCTCCGCAATTTACTTCGGACGTGCAGAAGAAGCAAAACAAGGTATTCGACAACTTGTACGGACTTTTTACGGGAGAAGAATGTCAAGACTTTATTTTGGATATCGTAAAGGAGTGCAAAAAGCAAATCCACGCCTACGAAGGGATAAAAAACGCTTCGATGCGGGTGCGGCGCGCGGTGCTGGGCGAAATCAAAGAACGCAAAGAGGGCGGGTTGTATTATACGAAGCCTTTCCGCGGTTTGATGAATTGCATTCTGGATATCGACGATTTTATGGACGGCACGCTAAAAAGCGAACGCGCCAAATCGCCCGAATATTTTTACCGACAATTATTGTCCTTTTATAAGAGTGCCTCGTACGCCGTCCGTTTCACGGAAAAAATCGTAGCGGAAGCGGAAGAAACCTTGCTTTCGCTCGATCAGGATATTGAAAAAGAAATCCGGGATTTGATGCGCTTTAAACAAAAAATCGGGGGCGTGGAAGTATATCTGTATGCCGATAGGATTGAAAGACGGAAAGAACTCCGTCAAGAAATCGAGAAAATACGGGAAAAGGTAAAAACAATCGGTGAGTCGAACACGGCGTTTTTTGAATTCTACACGTATTTGAAAGGGGAAAAATGTTTTTCCGCTATCGGCGGAGGGGAAGATTTCGTCGATATCGTTCGGTATTTTTATCGGGAAACGGTAAAAAAATATAAGACGAAATACGGCATGACCTCGAAAAAAATGTACCGATCGGACGCGTATGCTCTTTGCGTAATCTGCGCGGGGCTTTGTCAGCGTCTTTCGCCTGCCTATTCGTACGTGTTCGTAGACGAGGGGCAGGATATTTCGGCGTGCGAATACGAATTATTGCGTAAAATCAACAAAAAAGCGGCGTTTAACGTCTTTGGGGATATTGCGCAAAACGTTACGCCGTGGCGGGGGATTTCCGATTGGGAAAGGGAGTTTTCTTCCTTTTCGGTATACGGCTTGAACCAAAATTACCGCAATACGAGTCAAATCGTGGCGTACGTAGCGGAAAAACTGGGATTAGATATGCAGTCGATTGGGTACGACGGACCGCCCGTGCGCTCGATTACACCGCGGGCAATCAGCGGATTTTTCAAAAACAAATCGGGGTTAAAGGCGATTATTTGCTCTGCGGAAAAAAAGGCGGAGTTTTTAAAGAAATCCTACAACGATTTATCGGAAAAGGGGAAACTTTCCCGTTCGAAAGTCAATATTATGTCCGTCTACGAAAGCAAGGGTTTGGAGTTTTCTTCCGTCGTCGTTATTGACGAGGGCTTGACGGATAGCGAACGGTATATTGCTTATACTCGCGCCTTAAACGATTTGGCGGTGGTGGAAAACTAGGCGAATTGCCACTAAAATTTAATAAAGAATGTAAAAAGCTGTAAAGAAATTGCTTAAAACATTTGAAAAATTAAACGGAAAGTGTTATAATAAGCCTAAAATGGCATATTGTGGCATATTTTTCAAGAAAGGAAAAAGAATATCTACAAATACTAACGATTGAGGAAAAAATGGCAGCGAAGAAAAACGAAATTAATAAAACAGACGAATACAGCGCGAAAAACCTCGAGGTTTTAGAGGGGCTT
>JAZUCW010000091.1:0-2815 GCA_045639305.1 Candidatus Scatosoma sp. | reverse complement strand
ACATGGCTACGATCCGACTTGAGAGGATAGGGCAGATCGGCGAGGTAACACGCTTCGGTAACGTTGGGCAGGATATAATCGGCTTTGCGGCAAAGCGCACGCATTTTTTCAACGAAAGCCGAAGAGAACCCTTTATACAGTTTTCCGCCGTCGCCCATTACGGGATCGACGATAAGCTTCCCGTTTTTAGCAAGAAAGTTTTCGGCGGCGAATAAAACCAAATCGATTTGTTCCATACTGCCAAGATACCCGCTGTAAATAAAATCGAAGGTGAGCCCAAGGGATTTAAAGTGCTCTAAAATTTGCGGAATATCTTCGGTGCAATCGCGGAAAAAGTAGTCGGTAAACCCGCCCGTGTGGGTGGAAAGGACTGCCGTGGGCAGAACGTCGCACTCAATTCCGCAGGCGGAGAGGATGGGCAAGGTTACGGTTAAAGAGCATTTCCCAACGCAGGAAATGTCGTTGATTGCCAAAACGCGCACGTAAATTACCCTCCAAAAAGAAAAATTTGATAAATCTATTATAATTTTCTTGATTTTTTTTGTCAAACATATTAAAATAGTATCGTAATAAAAGTAAAAAATTTTTTACCGAAAACGAGGTGGATGGATATGTTTATCACAGGTGAACAGAAATCGAATACCGTTGCGTATGCCGATTTTGAGAAATACGAAAACCAAGTCGTTACCATTACGGGTACGATTCACAATATCCGTATGATGTCGGACTTTGCGTTCGTCATTTTGCGTACGGCAAGAGAAACGATTCAATGCGTATACGCGGAAAGTTTTTCTGATTATCGCATGGGCGAGGACGTAAAGGAAGAATGTGCGGCGAAAATTACGGGTAAGGTCGTTGCGGGCGAAACGAAGGACGGCAGCAAGCGTTACGAAGTCCAAATCCACGGCATCGAACTTTTGTCCCATCCCGCGGAAATTCCTCCCGTAGTTATCACGAAAAAACAGGTAAACTGCGATCTTTCCACGAAGCTCGATTATCGTCCCGTAACTTTGCGTAATCCCAAGGAACGTGCGATTTTTAAATTGCAAGAGGGGATTCAAAGAGGGTTTAGAGAATATTTAACGAAAGAGGGCTTTACCGAAATTCACTCCCCGAAAATCAATTTTGCGGGCGCAGAGGGTGGTACCAACGTTTTTAAACTCGATTATTTTGGCAAGCAGGTATACCTTGCACAATCGCCTCAGCTTTATAAGCAGGCAATGGTTGCGGTGTACGAGCGCGTGTTTGAAATCGCGCCTGTGTTCCGTGCGGAACATCACGATACCAGCCGCCACCTCAACGAATATATTTCGATGGACTTTGAAATGGGCTTTATCGACTCGTTTGAAGACATCATGAATATGGAAGCGGGTGTATTGAAATACATTATGCAGCTTTTGAAGACGGAATACAAAAACGAAATCGATTTGTTGCATATCGATATTCCCGAAATCAAAGAAATTCCCGTGCTGAAATTTATGGAAGCAAAGGAAATCTTGATGAAGACTTTCAAATACAAGCCCAGCGATATGAAGGACTTCGATCCCGAAGAAGAACAGCTTTTGGGTAAATACGCGAAGAAACAGTTTAATTCCGACTTTATCTTCATTACGCATTATCCCTCCAAAAAGCGTCCTTTCTATACGATGGACGACCCTGAAGACCCCGAATATACCCTTTCTTTCGACCTTTTGTTCAGAGGTTTGGAAATCACTTCGGGCGGTCAGCGTGTGCACGACTACAACGCGCAGGTGGAAAAGATGATAAAGCTTGGAATGAACCCCGAAGAATTTGCGACCTACCTTATGTTGCATAAGTACGGCGCGCCTCCTCACGGCGGTTTGGGCTTGGGTTTGGAACGCTTGACGATGCACTTGCTTGGCGCGAAGAACGTCCGCGAAGCAACGATGTTCCCTCGCGATATCAACAGAGTTTCTCCGTAAGGAAAACAAGAATAGGGGGCTGTTATGTGGGAAGGAAAGTTAAAGGCGGTAACGTTCAGTTTTGACGACGGCGTAACGCAGGATATTCGGTTGATCGAGATTTTGAACAAGTACGGATTGAAAGGGACGTTTAATCTCAATTCGGGCTTGTTGGGCTTGCCGAATACGGAGTTTGTCTGCAACGGACGTACGATTACACATACGAAAATAAATCCCAGTTCTTTAAAATCCATCTATCAAGGGCATGAAATAGCGGTACATTCGCTTACCCACCCCACGTTGACTACGCTGAACGACGAAGCGGTTGTTTGGCAGGTTGAAGAAGATAGAAAGATCTTAGAACGGCTTTGCGGATATCCTGTCGTGGGTATGGCGTATCCCAACGGTCCGAACGACGACCGCGTGGCGGGGCTTATCGAAAAGAACACGCCGATAAAATATTCCCGTACGGTAAAATCGACCCATTCGTTTGCCGTGCAAAAAGAAAACTTGCTCCGTTACGATCCTACTGTGTATTACACAGAGGACTGCTTTGAGGAGATTGTGGATAAATTCCTTGCGCTGGAGACGGACGAACCGCAGCTTTTGTATATCTGGGGTCATGCTTACGAAATGGACGCGGAACTGATTACTTGGGAAAAGTTTGAAAAAATTTGCAAAAAGCTTTCGGGCAAAGCGGATATTTTCTACGGTACGAACAAAGAAGTTTTGCTTGGCTAAACTTTTCCTTTGTTTTTGCTTTACAAAAGTTAAAAAATAGGATATAATAAAGAAAACTGTATAAAAAGGCGTTTGAAAAAGGACAACGCTTTTGCGTATATTTCCGCACAGAGAACTTCCGTTTGGTGAAAGGAAGAGGGGAACCGCAGAAG
>JAZUCW010000090.1:0-12024 GCA_045639305.1 Candidatus Scatosoma sp. | reverse complement strand
CAATTTTTTTTCATATAATAACTCGAATATTCTGTTTTTTACGGCAGCGTAAGTTTTCATATTCCACCCAATAGTATTTTAACTTTTTAGATTATTATACCGTTTTCCTGTTGACAAAGTGGGCTATATATGATACAATATGGTTTATATATAGCCCACGCGGCTTAAAACAAAGGAGAAAGCATATGGCGGGTGATTATGTTGGTGTGATTGTTGTTGGGATTATTGCAATCGCCGTGTTGATGGGGTTTATTGCTGTCCGTGTCCGTCGCGCGAAAGGCGTTGGGACTGTTTGCAAGACCTGCAAGGGTGAATTGGGGACGAAAGACGTGTTGGTTTCGGTAGGGGATTTAAGAAAAGAAACCTTGCGCGGCAGTAACAGCATTTCCATAAGATATTACTGTTATATTTATTACTACGCGGAATGTCCCAAATGTGGTAAAAAGTGGGAATTTAAAATAAAGCATATTCTTTATAACAGCGATTGGGGGCGTACGACTTTAGGAAGAACGTACAATTCGCTCGTTGATAAGGTGAAATCAAAATTGCCTAAAAATTTTTATGGAAATGAGGAACCTGTAATATGTAATTCGAAAACTTTAATGGAAGAAATAGAACTTCAGCTTTGTGATTAAACGGTTAAATAGGAAAACCGCCCGTTCATTTTTGGAACGGGCGGTTTTTAGGTGGGAGAGCTGTACGGGGCATTTTTTAGAGCGTGGGCGTTTGTAAGCGGGTAAAAGTTGGAAAAAACAAAAAATCTTAAAAATTTTCTAAAAAAAAGAGGAAATCGAAAAGTTTTGTCGAATATATTATATATAATAATATATTTTCGGGTATAAATAATACGAGAGAAAGCAAACCGAAAGGAAAAGGAGGGAACTGCGGTGGAAGAATATACTTGTGTAAGAGAGCGTATTTACGCCAACGAAAAAGCGACGCTTTCGCCCTACGCAATGCAATCGGCGGACACGCTGGGCAGGGCGCGGGAGGAAGAACGCTGCGATTTTAGAACCGACTTTCAACGGGATCGGGACAGGATTATTTACAGCAACTCCTTTAAGCGGTTGAAAAACAAAACGCAGGTTTTCTTTTCTCCGCAGGGCGACCATTATATCACCCGTTTAACGCATACCCTCGACGTGTCGCAAATTGCTCGTTCGATTGCCCGCTCGTTGCGTTTGAACGAGGACCTTGCCGAGGCGATTGCGTTGGGGCACGATTTGGGACATACGCCCTTTGGACACGTGGGGGAAAGGGTGCTCGACAAACTCTCCTCGCACGGATTTTTGCATAACGAACAGTCTGTGCGCGTCGTGGATATTATCGAAAAGGAGGGACGGGGGCTCAATCTTACCGCCGAGGTTCGGGACGGGATTTTGCAACATAAAAGCTCGGGAACGCCTGCGACTTTGGAAGGGGAAGCCGTTTCCCTTGCCGACCGTATCGCCTATATCAATCACGATATCGAGGATGCGATTCGCGCGGGGATTTTAAAAAACGAGGACTTGCCTAAAAACGCGATTAAAGTATTGGGGCAGGGCACGAAAGGACGGATTAACACCGCCATTACGGATATTTGGAAATGTTCTTACGACAAACCGTTCGTGAGGATGTCGGAGGAGATGTCGAACGCAATCCACGAACTTCGTTCGTTTATGTTCGAGAGAGTATACGAACTGGCGAACAAGTCCATACAGGAGCGTTCGGAAAGGATGTTGGCGCAGATGTTTGCGTATTTTATGCAAAACGAAAACAAGTTGCCCGCGCCCTATCTGCGTCTTTTGGAAAACGCAGACAAAGAACGGGTGGTGTGCGATTATCTGTCGGGGATGACGGATAGATATGCAATTAGCGTATTCGAGGGATTGTTTATCCCCGAAACGTTTTCATTAGGAGGTATTACGTGAGCGGAGGAAGAGGTTTTGAATCCGAGTTTGCTTCGTTTTTAAGAGACCTAAAACAAAGAAACGATATCGTAGAGGTGATTCGCAGCTACGTTGCAGTCGATAGAAAAGGGGGGAATTATTGGGCGTGCTGTCCTTTCCACCACGAAAAGACTCCGTCCTTTGCCGTCAACGAGGGCGAACAGTTCTATCACTGCTTCGGCTGTCAAGAATCGGGCGACGTTATCAAGTTCGTGCAAGAAATCGAATCGACGGATTTTATGGGCGCCGTAAGAATTTTGGCGGCGCGGGCGAAAATGACCGTGCCCGAAAACAATTTCGATACGGAAGAATCCCTGCGAAAGAAGAAAAAGCGGGACAATATGGCGAAAATATTGCTTGACGCGGCAAAATTCTATCTTTCCAACTTATACGGCGGCGACGAACGCGCGGAAGAGCATCTTGCCTATATCACGAGGCGCGGGCTTTCCCCGACGACGGTGAAAAAGTTCGGCTTGGGCGCGTCCTTGGATTTTTACTCTTTGCCCGAATATTTGGCAGGGAAAGGGTATTTTAAAGAGGACCTCGTGGACAGCGGCGTACTTGCCCCCAGTCAAAAAAACGGAAAACTCTTTGACGCGCAGGGCGGAAGACTGATTTTCCCGATTATCAACGCTTTTGACGAGGTTATCGGCTTTGGTGGCAGGGTATTGAAAAAGGTGGATTTCGGAAAATACAAAAACACGAAAGAAACGATGCTGTTTGACAAGAGCAAAACGCTGTACAACGTCAACCTCTTGAAGAAATTAAAGCGGGAGCAGCCGATCAAGGAAGTGATTATGGTTGAGGGGTACATGGATACCATTTCCCTCTACCAAGCGGGTTTTAAAAACGTAGTCGCTTCGATGGGAACTTCGCTAACCAAAGAGCAGGCAAGGCTGATAAAACGGTACACGGACAACGTACTCGTCAGCTACGACGGCGACTTTGCAGGACAAAAAGCCGACCTACGCGGTTTGGAGATTTTGGAAGAGGCGGGGATTCAGGTGCGCGTAGTGCCGATGCCGGACGGGCTGGATCCTGACGACGTGGCAAGACAGGGCGCGGACGCCTATCAAAAATGTTTGGACGCGGCGATGCCCGTCATCGATTATCGTCTGCACGCGTTAGAACGGAAATTCGACCTTACCCGTACGGAGGACAAGCGTCGGTTTATCGCGCAGGCGCTCGACATCGTGAGGACGGCGGAGCGGGAGAGTGTAAAAGAGGAGCTTTTGAAAAAGCTTCGGGATAAAACGGGGGTTACCTATCACGCGTTAGAACGGGATTTGCAAACGATAAAGGCGGAAGAAATTTCGACGCCGCAGGTAGAGAAAATTACCGAGGCGGATATGGCGACGGATAAGCATTTAAAAGCCAAACGCTTTATCTTGGCGGCGAAACTTTTCTCGGCGCCCTACGCAAAGGACGAGAATTTAGAAACGTTGTCTTTTTACGACGAGACGCATATCCTTATCGCAAGGTATATCACGGAGCGGGAAAAGGCGGGCGAGCGAATCCGTCCCACCGAGCTGTTTGAAATTTTGGACGAAAGCAGTAAGGAATTTAACGCAATCCTCGATTTTAATTACGGGGACAAGTTATCGGGCGAAACGGCGGAACGGTTTTTCAAGGATAGCTTGAAAACGCTGAAAAAGGCGCAGCTGGAAGAGGAAATCGCAAAGCTAAACGCGCGCTATGCGTCGGCAACGGACGAAAACGAACGTCGGGCGGTAATGAAAGAGCTCGGCGAAGCATTACAAAAGCAAAGAAAATTAAAATAACAAAGAATTTGGATTGTATAAACGGAGGATAAAAAGGTGAATATATCCGATCAGAAACTCAATGAAATCTTGGCGGGAATCGTCAGCAACTACGGCAAAAAGGGGAGTATTTCCACCAACGCGCTTTGCGATATTATGGAGAAATACGACACGAACGCAACGCAGATGGACTACGTGTACAAATCGTTGGCGGAAGAAGGTATCCAAATCGTAGACGAGGATCAAAGAGATAAAGAGCTGTTCGAACAGGCGCTTTCCGATATCGGGTTGGACGACCCCGTAAAGATGTATTTAAAAGACATCGGTAGGGTGCCTTTGCTTTCGGCAGAAGAAGAGGTCGATTTGGCAAAGCGTATGCAGGAAGAGGACGAAGCGGCGAAAAGACGGCTTTCCGAGGCGAATCTTCGTCTCGTCGTTTCCATTGCAAAGCGTTACGTCGGCCGCGGTATGCTTTTCTTGGATTTGATTCAGGAAGGAAACTTGGGCTTGATGAAAGCGGTGGAGAAATTCGATTATCAAAAGGGTTTCAAATTTTCCACCTACGCAACGTGGTGGATTCGTCAGTCGATTACCCGCGCGATTGCCGATCAGGCGCGTACCATTCGTATTCCCGTGCACATGGTTGAAACGATTAATAAATTGACCCGCGTGCAAAGACTTCTTTTGCAGGAATTGGGCAGAGAGCCCACGCCTGCGGAAATTGCGGAAAAGATGGGGGTAACGGAAGAACGCGTACGCGAAATTCAAAAAATCGCGCAGGACCCCGTATCTTTGGAAACGCCGATTGGTGAGGAAGAAGACAGCCATTTGGGGGATTTCATTGAAGATGAAAAGACGACCACTCCCAGCGATTCGGTGGCGTTTACGATGTTAAAAGAACAGCTTTTGGGCGTGCTCGATACCCTCACCCCCAGAGAGGAAAAGGTGCTGCGTTTGCGCTATGGTATCGACGACGGCAAGCCTAGAACGCTGGAAGAAGTGGGCAGGGAATTTAACGTTACGAGAGAGCGTATCCGCCAAATCGAGGCAAAGGCTTTGAGAAAACTCCGTCATCCTTCCCGCAGTAAAAAGTTGAAAGACTTCCTCGAATAATGGGCTACGGGAAACGCATTGATACCTTGTGTTCACTGCTCAAAAAGGCGGAGACGTTTGCGGACGTTGGCTGTGACCACGGGTATTGCTCGGAGTATATGTTGAAAAGCGGACTTTGCAATCGGGCGATTTTGTCGGATATCAGCAAAGGTAGTTTGGCGAAAGCGGAAAAACTGCTTTCTCCCTATCTTCGCGCAGGCAAAGCAATTTCCGTGCTTGGCGGCGGGTTCGTCGGCGTGCCCAAAGATACGGACGAGGTGTTGATTGCGGGCATGGGCGGCAGTGAAATTATCGGGATTTTGTCTGATAAAAAGTACGGGTTTATGCCCAAGCGCTTCGTGTTTCAACCGATGCATGACACGGAAAAACTTCGTCGGTATATCGTGGAAAACGGCGGGTGTATCGAGCGGGATTTTACCTTTGAAGACGGGAAGTTTTACGACGTACTCGTCGGCGGCGCAGGGGAGCAAACCTCGCCTTATACGGACGCGGAATACGAGTTTGGAAAGGAAAATTTAAAAGAGCGCGGCGAGGCGTTTTTAAAGCGGATACAAAAGCTTGTTTGCAATCTGCGCAAGTACTTGCAAGAGCCTGCTTTGCAAGAGGAAAGTAAAGAGGAATTAAAAAGACGGCTCGAACGTTTATGCGGAGTGTTAAACGATGAAATTAAATGAGATTTACAAAGTTTTGGACGGAATTGCGCCCAAGACGCTCAGCGATGAATATTGCTCGCGTTTTCATGCGTACGACAATAGCGGCGTGTTGGTGGATACGGGGGAAGAGATTGAAAAAATTCTCTTTTCGCTTGATTTAACGAACGGGGCAATCGACGAAGCGATAAAAACGGGCGTAAAGCTTATCGTTACGCACCACCCTGCTATTTACGGTAAGATTTCGGACGTTTTAATTGACGACCCCGCCGTGGTGGGGACAAAGTTGATTCGCTGTATTAAAAACGGGATATCCGTGATTTCCATGCATTTGAATTTGGACGTTGCGGAAGGCGGTATCGACGAGAATTTGGCGAAAGGGATTCGCTTTTGCGCAAACGGCAAGGAAACGCCCGTTGCAGAGGAAATTATGCACTGCCTTGAAAAGGGCGGATACGGCAGAGTGTACTGCGTAGAGGAGATTGCACTTTCGGATTTAACGGAAAAGATAAAAAAGACCTTTTCCACCGAGCGCGTATTGGTTTACGGCAAGGCGGATAAAAAGATTAAGCGCGTTGCTTCCTTTTGCGGGGCGGGCGCGGATGAAGAGACGGTGGCGTTTGCCGCCGCTGCGGGGGCGGATCTTATGGTGTCCTCCGATTTTAAACATCATTTGTTGACGATGGCGCAAGAGCGGGGTATGGCGGTAATCGTGCTGACCCACTACGCGTCGGAAAGCTACGGCTTTAAAAAATATTATCAAAAAATCTGTCGGGAACTTCCGCTTTCGTGCAGTTATCACGAAGAGGATATGTTCTGATAGGAGGAGAGTTATATGGCACAGTTACAATCTATTTTAAAGTATCAAGAGCTCGACACGAAATTGTATAAGCTCGAACGGGAAATCGCAGGCTGCGACGAGAGAAAGGAATACGTAAAGGTGAAAAAGTTTTTAGAAACGGCGCCTGAAAAGTTGGATTCGTTGGAAGTAAAAGCGACTTCTTTAAAAGCGGAAGCGGCAGCGCTTGCGACCAAGTACGAGCAGACGGAAGAAACCTTAAAGGATTTCGAGCATCTTGACGAATTGGTAACGGGGGGCGCGGATATTGCGTTCTATCAAAAGAAGGCGCAGTCCATCGTGGAGAAATTGAAGAAATTGCGTATGGATATCAACGCTTTGGCTGCGAACATTAAGGCACTGGACGCAGAGTACCAAAAGTTGAAAAAGCAGGTTATCTCCGCGCAGAAACAGTACGGGGAAGTTTCGGAAAAATATAAAGCGGTAAAGGCGGCTCGTGAGCCCGAACGCAAAGAATTGGAAGTACAGCTTTCCCAAATTGCGCAGGACGTGCCGGAAACCGTTATGGGGATTTATCAAACGAAGAGAAAGGAGCGTATTTTCCCGATTATCGGGGAACTAGCGGGGACGAGATGCCCGTTCTGTAGTATGGAACCGCCCCTTGCGGCAAGAAGTAAATTAACGGGTGGCGAAACGATTGAGTGCGATAACTGCCACCGTATCATCTTCAGTAAATAAGAAACGGGTAATCTTTTTTCGCTCTTTTGCATACGATAGAGAATGCAAAAAGTTAGGGCGGAGATACATTTGGGTTCGATACGCCGCAACGCGGAGAAATTTTCCGCGTTGACGGGAACGCGGCTGTGCGCCGTGGTAAAGGCAAACGCTTACGGGCATGGTGCGGAAGAAGTCGCGGCGGCGCTTTCAGACGTGGCAGATTGCTTTGCGGTGGCGCTTTGGGAAGAGGGCTTGGCGATTCGCGCGGCGGCGCAGGGGAAGGACGTGTTGGTTTTGACTCCGCCCCTTTGCGAAGAAGACGTGTATGCGATTGCGTCGGCGGGTTTGATTGCCAGCGTGCCTGATTTGTACACGGCGAGACTGTGCGCGGAAATCTGTCGAAAATATCGTGTATCCTTACGGGTACATATAAAAGTCAATACGGGCATGAACCGCTACGGCTGCGATATCTTTTCGCTGGGGAAACTTTGTAAGTATTTACAGGAAACTCCTTGCGTGCAGGTAATAGGGATTTATTCGCATTTGTACACTTGTACAGAAGAGATTTCCTTTTTGCAACGGGAAAGATTCGTTAAAATGCGTGCGGTTTGCAAGCGGTACTTTCCGTCTGTGGCAGCGCATCTTGGGGCGACTTATGGCGCGCTGCTAGGTAAAGAATTCGCCTTTGATATGCTTCGTGTAGGACTTGGCTTGTATGGGTATTTGCCTGATGGGTTGCAAGGAAGAGCAAAAGAGGTCGGGACTGCGCTGCGTTTGGAAAAGGGAATGTCTATCTTTACACAAACGGCGGCGGAAAGAAAATATTCCTACGGGGGCGCAGGGTACGGCTTGGCGGATACCGAGGGATTGAAAAAAATTTCGGTGCGGCGGTTCGGGTATGCGGACGGGTTTTTACGGCGAAAGGAAAACGGAATCGCTGAAAAAAAACGCATACAGCCCCTTTGTATGGACGCTTGTATTTGTAAGGGCGGACGGCGGGGAGTTTGGACTCCCGTTTTGATAGACGCGGACGAAATTGCAAAAGCGACGGACACGATTTCCTACGAGGTTTTGTGCGCGGCGACGAGGCGTGCGGAGTTTATATATGACTACGAATAATTTACGGTTTGTAACCACGCCGCCTAGCGGAGTGGAGGAACGGAAGAAGAGCTTGCGCGCCTATATGAAAGGGCGGCGGGCGGAAAACGAAAACCGCGACGTAAAAGAAAAACTTGCCGCGGAAAATTTATTAGGGTTTTTAAAAACGAGGTGGGCAGGTACGGAAAGAAAAGTGTTCGTCTATCTTTCCTTTTCCTCGGAGATGGGCACGGATATCTTAATCGAGAGGTTATTGGAAGAAGGGTATAGTGTGTATTGTCCAAGAATAGAAAACGGGGAGATGCTTGCCGTTAGGTACGGAAAGGATTTCACGATTTCCAAAATGGGCATACGAGAGCCGCTTGGCGAGCCTCTCTTGGAATCGCCCGATTTGGTGATAACCCCCCTTTTGGCGGTGGATAGAAAGGGAAATCGCTTGGGGTATGGCGGCGGTTATTACGATCGATATTTTGAAAAGTATCCCTCTTCAAAGCGGATTGGATTTTGTTTTGATTTTCAAATCGTAAACGGAATTCCGCATACGAGGGAGGATAAATGCTTGGAGGTAATCGTGACGGACAAGCAAGTCCTGATTTGCAATCAAGCGGAATAAAAACGAAAGAATTTTTGGAGAAAAACTATGGCAAAACTTGGTAAGAAATTTAGAAGAGGCGGTAGATACGTTTGGGAAATGGTAAAATCTGCACTTCCCTCGATCTTTATGTATCTTTGCGCAGGCACGATTTTGATGATGATTATCTACAGCGACGTAAAAGAGGGCGAGCTTGCAAAATGGTCGTCTGCCGATAAAGTTTGGACGGGCGTTTGTATCGTCTGCGCGGCGGCGTACAACGCGTTGATTGGTTGGGCACAAGGCGGCACGCATTACGAAATGCTCGTTTCTGGGAACGTCAAACGCTCTACGCAGGACGTTTACGGTAACGAATATAAAATGTCCTCGCATAAATACGCAAAAGAGTATCGTGTTTGGAAGGGGTTTGTCGTCGGCGGGATTATCTCTTTGGTAACGATCGTTATCGGGATCGTATTCGGTTGTCAGCAATCGAAAATCGACGGGGAGCTTACGGGTACGGCGGTTATCGGGTTTATCCTTTCGGGTTGGTCGGTATTGCCTATTTATTGCGCAAACGTCGCAACGGGCGCGGGGATTAGCTATTTCCTTTCCTTGCTCTTTGCACTTATCCCCATTGGCGTTTCGGGCGGGTTCTACATAGCAGGCGCATATGCGCGTCGTAACAAGAATTTGCGCCAACAGATGATCGCGGACAAGCAAGCGCAGGCAGAGGCGCAAAAGCAAAAGAAAATCAATTACGGCGGTTTGCCCGGTACGAAGCCCAAAAAACGCAAATAATAGGGGCAGGTACGCGTTGAAAGGACGTTTTTGGTGGTTTTATGAGGATTATCGGCGGAAAATATAAAAGCAGAGTCTTGGCGGAATTTTTAGGCGACGACGTGCGCCCCACTTCTGATCGGGCGAAGGAATCGCTGTTTAATATTCTTGCTTTAAAGCTGTACGGAGCGCGGGTTTTAGACTTGTTTGCCGGCAGCGGCGCGCTGGGGTTGGAGAGTCTTTCCCGTGGCGCAAAAGAGGTCGTTTTCAACGATTGCGCAAAAGACAGTCTTGCTATCGTTAAGAAAAATCTCGCCGCTTTAAAAATCGGCGTGGGGGACGAGGCGAAACTTTCGGGCAGCGATTATCTCGTTTGTTTGGAAGGCTTGCGCGGGCAATTTGATATTATTTTTATCGATCCGCCCTATCGCTTTGATTTTGGGATAAAAGCCTTGGAAAAGATTGCAATAAAAGGGCTTTTGTCGGAAAACGGGATTGCGGTATACGAGCGCGATCGTCCCTTTGAGGGCGAGGTTGCGGGCTTGGAAAAATACGACGAGCGGCGGTACGGCAAGACGTATATCACCTTTTTTAGGAGGGTGCAAGAATGACGGAAAAAAGAAAATGCGTGTTTGCAGGGTCGTTCGACCCGCCGACGTTGGGACATAAAAATCTCGTTGAAACGGCGCTTACGATGTTCGACGAAGTGGTGGTTGCCGTAATGGTCAACCCCTTAAAAACGCCTTACTTTACGCTGGAAGAACGCAAAGAAATGTTGGCGTTGGATATGGAAGATTCGAGAGTAAGAATTATCGAATTTTCGGGTACGGTTGCTGCGCTTTTGGAAAAGGAAAATACGAAAATCTATTTGCGAGGGATTCGAAACGGCGTGGATTTGGATTTTGAGAACGCGAATTTTTATGCGAGCAAAAAACTCGACCCTGCTTTGACGGCGGTATATTTGCCCTGTCCGCAAGAACTTTTACACGTCAGTTCGTCTATGGTTAGAAATAGTCTAAAATTCGGCACGCCGATCGACGAATACGTCAGCGAAAAGGTAAAGGCGTATATTGAGGAGTTGGAAAGATGAGAAGGAGAAAGTTATTTTTAAGTGCGTTATTATGTGCTTCGATCTTCCTTTTTCCTGCGTGTGGGGAGGAAGAGATAAAAAAGGAACAATCTTATCAAGATCCCACAATAAAGCAAACTTATTACGAATCTACGGTGGAGTTCTACGTCAACCCTGAAAACCCCAAGGAAATCGAAGGGGAAAGCCAGTACGAGATTTACGGCGCGTACGGCAGACACGTTATGGACACTATGGTGAAATTGCTTTCTTCGGAAAGCTTTGCCGAAAAATTGATGCTCAACGGCGAGAATTTGCCCAACCCTAAAGGCTGGACGGACGACGAAGAAAAATCCAAAGAGCTTGCCGAAAAAGTAGCGTTTGCGCAAGAAAAAATAGAAAAAGAGGAAATGGCGGAAGAGGAAGTTAATATCGCCAATGAAGAGGTAAAAAGTTGCCTTGCCGCGCTCGAAAAGGCGTGGGATCTCGTCGTTTGCGATCTCCCTGATTACAAAGATATTTCGTACAGCGACGCAGCCTATGAAAAGCACTTTGAAACCTTAAAGACGAAGGTCGGCGCTTCCAACAGCTATATCATGGCGCTCGAAGGCGCGCACGAACATTACGTTTTGGCAAGCGAAGCGGCAAAGAGTGCGAAAGCGGTTGCAAAAACGGCAAAGAACGACGCAGAAACCTATACCGAAGCGGCTTTGGAAGTATGGCGTTCGACGGAAAGATATAAAAGCCAGCTTAATAAGTATGACTCTTTTGTAACCTACTCTTATAACAATATTGAAGACGCAAACAACCCTGCGCGCAGTTTCATTTACGTGGAAATTTCCGTGCTCAACGATAAGGACTTTGCGAACGAGCTCTACGAACGCATCAAGACGGTCGTTCCTCAATACGTAGAAGAAAACATGCCCATTCCCGCTGGTTATACGGGTACGAATTGTCAAAGAGTTTCTAGAAACGACGCGCCCGAACTGACGATAAGATAAAGAGAATTGAAAAAGGAGCTTTGGTTATGTTGGAAAAGCAGTATTTTATTCCCGAACCCGAAGAATTTATTTCGGAAACGCCGATGACGGCGGAAATGAAAAAAATAAAGAAAGAACGCGACGAAGAGATACGGGACACGATTGCGGGCAGAAACGATAAAATGCTCGTCATCGTGGGACCTTGCTCTGCGCACGAGCCTGCGCCTACCCTCGAATATATTTCCCGCCTTGGAAAATTAAACGAAAAGGTAAAGGACAAGCTGGTGATTGTTCCCCGCGTATATACCAACAAGCCCCGTACCAAGGGCGTAGGGTATAAGGGTATGTTCTTGCAGCCCGACCCCGAAGGGGCAGCGGATATCGCAAGAGGGATTCGCAGTATTCGCGCGCTGCATTTGGCGGCGATTAACGAATCGGGTTTGACTTCGGCGGACGAAATGCTCTATCCCGAAAATACGGCGTACGTAGAGGATTTACTCTCCTATCACGCAGTCGGGGCGAGGAGTGTTGTGGACCAGTTACATAGACAGGTGGCAAGTGG
>JAZUCW010000089.1:0-17479 GCA_045639305.1 Candidatus Scatosoma sp. | reverse complement strand
AATGCCATTGATTAACATAGTCCCCATTATTTGGTATAACATATGCAGTAAATATATTTTTTATTGATTGGTAATTAATGTATATTTATGATTGCGGTTTCGCAGTTTAAATTGAAATAACTTAATCTTTTCTGCTTGAAATTTCAATATTACGCCTATATGCCACTCCGATTTCTGCGTATTCTTAAACGCCTTATCGGTGGCGAGATAGTTAATATTGAAAAAACTTAAAAAATATGCTATACTGTTTCTATCCCCTTTCAAACAAGGAAAACGATATGGACGAAAAACGCTTACAACAGCAAATTGAGTTTATTTTAGAGGTGGATAAGGAAAAAAACATTCTCCGCCAAACCCACCTTTCAGGGAAAATCCGCCAAGAAAACGACGCGGAACACGCTTGGCACATGGCTTTGATGATTTTCCTTTTGCAAGAATATTCCAACGAGAAAATCGACCTTGCCAAGACGATGATGATGGCGCTTATCCACGACGTCGTGGAAATCGACGCGGGCGACACCTACGCCTACGACGAAAGCGCGCTTGCCACGCAGGCTGAGCGCGAACAGCGGGCGGCAGAGCGGATTTTCGGACTTCTTCCCCCTGACCAAGCCGAAAAACTGCACTCCCTTTTCAACGAGTTCGAGGAGAACAAAACCCCCGAAGCGCGTTTTGCGCACGCGATGGACAATTTTCAGCCCTTGCTTTTAAACGATTGCAACGACGGCATGGATTGGCGAAAGCACTCTGTTACGAAAACCAAAGTCTGCAAGCGGCAAGAAAAGACGAAGTTTGGCGCAAAGGCAATTTGGCAATACACGCAAAAACTGATTGAGAAGAACGTAAAAAAAGGCAATATCAAGGACGAGTAATCTTACGCCGAGCGGAAACTTTTTCGCTCGGCGCTCTTTTTTTCCAAAAAACGCCATAAAAGCAATAGATTTTTTTGCTCGCAAGCGTTATAATATTCATATGGAACAGAACAAATCAAGAAACAATCAAGGCAAGAAAGCGGGACTTATCGGGATTATCTCCAACTTACTTCTCGCCTGCGGAAAACTGCTCGCGGGGATTTTGGCGGGCTCGACCTCGATTATCGCCGACGCTTTAAATAACTTTTCGGACGGATTGAGTGCCGTCGTTACCACCATTGGATTTAAACTGGCGCAAAAGCCCGCCGACGCCGATCACCCGTACGGCCACGCGCGCTTTGAATACGTCGCCAGCCTTATCGTCGCGATTATGGTCCTGTTCGTGGGGTTCGAGCTGATTAAAAGCTCTATTGAAAAGATTATCGCGCCGCAGGCAATCGAATTTTCTTATCTTGTCGTCGCCATTCTCGGCGTATCGATTATTGCAAAGTTTTTACTCTTCCTTTACAACGGCAGGGCGGCAAAGAAGATAAATTCGGAGACCTTGAAAGCGACCTCGATTGACTGCAGAAACGACGTTATCGTAACGGCGACGGTGCTCGTTGCCGTGCTGGTTGAACGCTTTACCGCTTGGAAAATCGACGGGTATATGGGCTTAGCCGTAGCGCTGTTTATTATTTTTAGCGGAATTAAGCTGACCTGTGAAACGGTTTCCCCTATCCTTGGCAAGAAGAACAACGAAAGCTTAAAAGCGGAAATTTTGGAAAAAATCAAAGAATACCCCATCGTTATCGGCTATCACGATTTGATGATCCACGATTACGGCCCCGGGATTTCGTTTTGTTCTATCCACTTTGAAATCGACAAAAATCACGACCCTTTGTACGTTCACGAATTGATTGATAAATTCGAAAGAGAGTTCCTTGCAAAAGGTACCAACCTCACCGTGCATTACGACCCCGTCGTTACCGACAGTCCAAAACTCAACCAATTAAAAGCCGTCGTTTTATCCGTGCTTGCGAAAAACGACCCTCGCCTTTCCTTGCACGATTTTCGGTGTATTCCCTGCGACGGATTTACAAAAATTTTCTTTGACGTGCCGCTGCCTGAGGATATGTCAGGTTGCGAGTGTCAATTAAAAACGGATATCGACGACGCCCTCAACGCCCTCGGCGAAGAAAACTATTCGGCGGAAATTACTTTCGATTCCGTTGCTTTTAACTAAACCCTCCCTAAAAACGAATCGGACAGCCCAAAAGCCGTCCGATTTTTTTATAATCCTTCGTAAAAAAATAGATTTTTTTATAAAATCGTGCTATAATATCCCTCGGCTAGCCAATCAGGACTGAATTGGCTAAAAAGGAGCTTAGGCTATGCAAGGAGTGAAACACCCCCACGCCCACCATATACGTCTTATCGGTGTTTTGGGGAAAATCGGCAATTTCATAAAGACGAACGCGGTATTGACGATTGCGCTGCTTGCCGCAATCGTTACCTCTATCCTCGTCCCGATTGACAAAGAATATTTGGGCTATTTCGATTTTAAAACGTTGACCTGCTTGTTCTGCACGCTAGCGGTGATTTGCGCTTTCCGAAATATCCGTTTCTTCTCCGTTTTGGCAGCGAAAATCGTGCGGCTTTTTAAAACTACCCGCAGCGCGATTCTCGCCCTTGTTTACATCACTTTTTTAGGCTCGATGCTTATTGCCAACGATATGGCGCTGTTGACCTTTTTGCCCCTTGGCTATTACGTGCTTTCCTCGACGGGAAAGCAAAAATATATGGCGTGCACTTTTATTATGCAGAACATCGCCGCCAACCTCGGCGGTATGTTGACGCCCTTTGGCAACCCGCAAAATTTGTATCTATTTAACGAATTTTCCATCCCCACGGGCGCGTTCATCACGACCATGCTGCCGCCGTTTTGCATTTCCGTTACCTTAATCACCCTTTGCTGTCTGTTCGTCAAAAAAGAACCGTTGCAATTAGAAACGGAAGAAAAAACCGCTTTGCCGAAAATGCGCACCGTCATTTACGGCGTGCTGTTTGCCCTCTCCATCGTCATCGTTTTCAACGTCATTCCCTTTTGGATTGGGCTGATCGTTATCCCGCTTGCCCTTTTGTTTATGGACAGAAAAGCGTTAAAAGACGTCGATTACGGTTTACTGCTTACCTTTGCCGCCTTCTTTGTTTTCGCAGGGAATATGGCGAGAATCGAAGGCGTACAACGGCTATTTTCTTCGTTGATGGACACCAACCCGCTGTTAATTTCCGCCCTTTCTTGTCAGGCGATCAGCAACGTTCCCTCGGCAATCTTGCTCTCGCAATTTACCACAAATTGGCAAGCGTTGCTCGTTGGGGTCAACGTCGGGGGGGTAGGGACTTTGATTTCCTCCTTAGCAAGCCTTATTACCTTTCGGCAGTACACCAAATATAACCCTAAAAAAGCGGGCAGTTATATTTTACTGTTTTCCGCCTTCAACTTCGCTTTCCTGTTTTTGCTAACGGGAATCGAATATTTGTTGCTTTTTTAAAAAATTTACGCGACGGTTTTCACCGCCGCGTTTTTTATAGACTTTTTATAAACTTGCGTTAATTTCTTCTGCAAAGCGCACCGTTTCCATCCCGTCCTTTGCGTACTTGTCCGCGCCGATTTTATCGGCGTATTCCTGCGTGAGTACCGCACCGCCAACGACCACCTTACACCAAGGCGCGCGTTTTTTCAGCGCCGCAATCGTTTCTTCCATGGCAGGCACCGTCGTCGTCATAAGCGCGCTGAGTCCAACGAGCGGCGCGTGCAATTCTACCGTTTTTTCCACGATACGCTCCACCGGCACGTCTTTGCCCAAATCGCACACCGCAAACCCGTAATTTTGCAATAGCAGCTTGACGATATTCTTCCCGATGTCGTGGATATCTCCCTTCACCGTCGCCAAAACGAACGGGCATTTCGTCGCCCCACCGCAAGGGGTATTTTCTTTGATTACCTCAAACGCCGCCTTCGCCGCCTCTGCGCTCATCAACAGTTGAGGCAGATATACCGTTTTGTTTTCAAAGCCTACCCCCACCAAATCGAGCGCGGGAATAATTTCATCCTGCACGATTTGTAAGGGTGGCATAGACGAAGTCAATTCTTTCGTCAAGGCGCGCGCTTTGTCTTTCAAGCCTTTTGCAATTGCACCACCCAAAGTCGTTACTTCCCCACCTATACTCTGCACGGATGCGATGTTCGTTCCCATCTCTACGGTCTCCGCAAACGCAACGTAGTCGCTGCAATTTTCATCCAACCCCGTCAACGCGCGATAGGCGTAATACGTCTTCATCATCTCCGCCGAAAAAGGGTTCATAATCGCCGCCGACAAACCCTGCCCAAGCGCCAACGCAAAAAACGCCGCGTTGACGATATCCCGTTTCGGCAAACCAAAGGACACGTTGGATACCCCCAGCGAAGTATGACAGCCCAAGCCGTATTTTATCTCCCACAGCGCAGAAAGCGTTTCCTTTCCCGCACCCATGTCCGCGCTGACCGTCAAAGCAAGCGGATCGAACACGATATCCTTTTTCTCAATCCCGTATTCTTGCGCCTTGGCAAGAATTTTTTTTGCGATTTCCAAACGCCCTGCCGCCGTGGCAGGAATTCCGTTTTCATCTAGCGTCAACGCCACGACCACGCCGCCGTATTTTTTTACGAGCGGGAAGAGAGCCGCCATACTCTCCTCTTTGCCGTTTACGGAATTGACCATCGCCTTCCCGTTATATCTGCGCAGCGCCGCTTCCAACGCTGAAAGGTTAGAAGTATCGATTTGCAAAGGCAAATCCACAACCTCTTGCAAACGGCAAACGGCGCCCAATAAAACGGCTTTTTCGTCGATTTCGGGCAACCCGACGTTGACGTCAAGGATATGCACGCCCTTTTCCTGTTGCGCAATGCCCTCTTTTAAGATATAGTCGATATCCCCCGCGCGCAACGCCTCTTTAAAGGCTTTTTTGCCCGTAGGGTTGATTCTTTCGCCGATAAGCACGGGCGCAGAGCCAAACTCTACTGCGTGGGTATACGAAGAAACGAGGGTTTCCCTCTTTTTTTCTATCGGCAGGATGGGCAAGCGTTCCGTTGCCTTGACAAGCTCGCCAATAAACGTGGGCGAAGTGCCGCAACACCCCCCTAAGATCCGTACCCCTTTCTTCGCTAACGGCGCAACCTCTTTTGCAAACTCTTCCTCATTCAGCCCGTACACGGTAGCCCCGTTTTCAATTTTCGGCATTCCTGCATTGGGTTTACAAAGCACGGGGATAGACGATAAACGAAGATATTCGTCCACTACGCCCGACAGCATTTTCGGTCCAAACGAACAGTTGACGCCGATTGCGTCTGCCCCCATACCCTCTAACATCGCAATCATCGCCGCAGGCGTTGCGCCCGTCATCAATTTCCCGTCCTCGCCGTACGCGTTGGAAACGAACACGGGCAAATCACAGGTTTCTTTGGCGGCAAGCAAGGCGGCTTTGGTTTCGTAACTATCCCCCATCGTTTCGATGAAAATAAGCTCCGCTCCGTATTTTACCCCTAACTTCACCGTTTGCGCAAACGCCGCAACCGCCGTCTCAAAATCCAAATCGCCGTAAGGCGCAAGCATCCGCCCCGTCGGTCCGATATCCAGCGCAATCCATTTCCTTTGCGTCCCTACGCTTTCCTCTCTCGCCCGCTTTGCATTTTCAAGCGCCGCCGCAATAATTTCCTCTAATTCTTCGGCTGAAAATTTAAGCGGATTCGCCCCAAACGTATTGGTACAAACCACGTTGCTGCCCGCGTCAAAATACGCCTTGTGCGCCGCAACCACCTTTTCAGGCTGCGACAAATTCCAGCGTTCGGGCAATTCTCCAACGGGCAAGCCCTGCGCTTGCAACAGCGTACCCAACCCCCCGTCAAGATACAGTCTATTTTCTTTTATATACTCCGTAATCTTCATTTCTATTTCCTATACACGCAATCTTTTGCGCAGCTTTTGCAACCGTACTCCGTTTTTTCCTCTCCCGTAGCAATGCCAACGATTGCCGTTACCGATTTTGACGGCGACATCAAAAGACTGTTTCCTATCGCCAAACCAATACGTTTTTGCGGCTCTAAAACGCGGAAAATCTCCGCCTGCGCCTCTATGGGAAATTTCCCGTACCCCGGACTAAAACGCTTTCGCACGGACAAACCTTCTAACGCCTTCTCCTCCGCCAAATCCGCACAAAACACGTCGCAAAGGCTCTCTATCCGCTCCGCACCGATTGCCTGCATAAAGAGGGCTTTTACGGGCGATATTGCCTCGTATTTTGCAATTAGGCGATCGATACCAAGCCCCACCGTCGCAGCAAACACGACGTACGAATCACAACCTTCCAAGCGTTCTTTCGGCAGCGTTAAAAACGGGTTTTCCTTGAAAGAAAATTCTTGATAGCACACTTTTCCCAAAAAGCAATCTCTTGCTTCTTGCAAACATTCTTCCATCCATTCGGCTATCTCGTCCCCCGCACCCTTCACCCCTGCATAACGCAAAACTTCCCGTTTATCGTACGAGGGCAAATCGTAAATTTTGACAAGCGGCAGCGTCCTCACGACAACCCCAAAATCGACGAAAGGTTGGCTTGGATTTTCTCCGCTACGTCGGGTTTATTCATCGAATACACGTGCACGTTGGTAATACCATTTGCGTACAAATCGATAATCTGGTCGGTGGCATACGCAATTCCCGCTTGTTTCATCGCAGCAGGGTCGCCGCCGAATTTATCCACAAGACTTTTAAAACGCTGGGGCATAAAGGAGCCCGACAAGGTAATCGCGCGTTCTACTTGCTTTGCGTTCGTAATCGGCATAATTCCAGGGATCACGGGCACGGTAATCCCCGCCTCGCGGATTTTGTAAAGAAAGTTGTACAAAAGGTTGTTGTCGAAAAACATCTGCGTAGTCAAAAAATCGCAACCCGCGTCCACTTTTTCCTTTAAAAAATAAATATCTTCTTTTTGGTTCGCGCTTTCGGGATGAACCTCGGGATAACAAGCGCCGCCCACGCAAAAATCCCCCGATTCTTTTAATTCCCGCACGAGTTCAACGGCGTGGTGATACGCCCAGTTTTTTCTGTCGGCGCTTGCCAAATCGGCAGGGATATCCCCTCGAAGCGCCATCACGTTTTCAATCCCCGCCGCCTTGATTGCAGCAATCTTTTCTTTCACCGTTTCCCTCGACGAGGACACGCAGGTCAAATGCGCAAGCGTCGGAACGTTATAGCGGCGTTTGATGTCCGTTGCAATATCCAGCGTATATTGACTCGTTCCACCGCCCGCGCCGTACGTAACGCTCATAAACGCAGGCTTTAACGCGGCAATCTCCTCTGCCGCCGCTTTTACCGACTCGAAAACGCTGTCCGTTTTCGGGGGAAAGACCTCAAAAGAGAGGGTTAATTTTTCTTGTTTAAAAAGCTGCGATAATTTCATACTCGTTACCGTCCCGTTTGATATTTTTATTGTAACACAAAAAAAAGAAAAGCGCAAGAGATACGCAAAAAAAATCCACCCTTAAGGGTGGATTTTCCTCTTTTCGTCTGTTTTCTGTTTTTACGCTTCCTTGTTCTCCGTTACTTCTTTCCCAAAGCAATAAACGGCAAGCGTACCAGGCCCGCAAGTACCGCCAACGATGGGACCTAAATAGCCCATGGAAACTTTTATATTTTTATCCTTGAATTTCTCTTCCACTTTCGCTTTCAATTCTTCCGCCGCATCCGCGCAGTCTGCGTGTACTACGGTTACGTCCTGATAAGGGAAATCCTCGTAATCGTCCGCAATACGTTCTACCAAACGGTTAATCGAATTTTCTCTGCCCTTTACCTTTTCAAGCGCAAAATTTTGCCCCTTTGCATCCGAAATGATAATCGGCTTAATGCTCAAAATTCCGCCAAAGAAAGCGCTTGCCGCGCTGACTCTGCCCGCCGACTTTAACCAAGTCAGTTTTTCAACGGTACATTCTTGGTGCATTCTCAATTTATTTGCTTCCACGAAAGCGGCAACCTCTTCAATCGTCTTGCCTTCGCTTCTCATCTTGGACGCCATGATACAAATCGCACCAAGCCCATAGCAAGCCATCAAGCTATCGATACAGAAGATTTTTGCGTCGGGATATTTTGCCTGCAATTCGTCGCGCACGAGATAGCTGACCTTGACGGACGCCGAAAGCGCGGACGAACAGGAAATCGACAAGATATCGTACCCGTCGTTGATTGCTTTTTCAAACGCTTCTTCATATTGCTGTTTGGTGATTTGCGCCGTCTTATACTTTGCGCCTTTTCTAAGCTCGTCGTAAAATTCTTTTACGCTGATTTTCTGCCAATCAAGATCCGCGTCGTATTCTTTGCCGTCTAAATAAAAATGCATCGGCAAATACTGAATGTCGAACTGCTCTCTCAATTCTTTACTAAGGTCGCAACAAGAGTCGGAAATAATAATAAATTTTTTCATGAGTCCTTTCTCCTAAATTTTATGATAACGTTCGTAAAATTTGCTTTACGATGTTTACAACTGAATTTTCGTTTGCCGAGCCGTGCGCTTTTACCACTTGCTTTTTCACGCCCAACAAAACCGCACCGCCAAGGGAATTGAGATCGTAAGTGGACATAAACTCGCTAAGCGCCCGATTTACAAACCCAAAATCGTCCGTATCGCTTGCGTTCTTTTTCAAAAGCTTGTAAAAGATTTTTACAATCGCCGACGACACACCCTCAATCGATTTTAACGCTACGTTTCCAGGATATCCGTCCGATACGATGACGTCGCATTCTCCTGCAAGCAAGGTCTTCGCCTCGATATTGCCGACGAAATTTAATCCGCTTTCTTTCAGCAATCCAAACACTTCTTTGGTCAACGCCGTTCCCTTTTCGTCTTCCGTGCCGACGGATAAGAGTCCGATTTTCGGACTTTCTATCTTATAAGTCGCCGACATATACGCCGCGCCTTGCTTGGCAAAAGAGAGCAAATGATGCGCCTTGCAATCGACGTTTGCTCCGCAATCGAGCAGACAAGTCCACTTTTGCGTTGCCGTCGGATACACCGTCGCAAGGGCAGGGCGTTCTATTCCCTCTTGTCTGCCCAAAAGCACGACGCCGCCGATAATCAACGCGCCCGTATTGCCTGCAGAAATCATTGCCACGCACTCCTCGTCCTCTTTCAAACGCTTATAAGCGCGAACCATGGACGAATCCCGCTTTCGCATAATCGCATCTGCGGGATGGTCGCTATTGGTGATGACCTCCGTCGACTCTACGATTTCCAAACGGGTTCTGTCAAATTCTTCCCCCGACAAAACTTCTTCTATCTGCGCTTTATTTCCCACCGCAACGAGAGTGATCTTTTCCACCTCTTGCAAGGTCTTAGCAAGTCCCTTTATTACGGCAGAGGGGTTATCGCAACCGCAGGTATCTACGATAATTTTTTGCATAACTTACTCCGCAATCAGTAGGAAGTCGTATACTTCCTGTTCGCCCGCAATCTCGTAAAATTCAAGCCCTGCGTGGTTTTCCGCAACGTACGCAGCGTAGGCAGCCCGTTCCTCTTCCGTCGCGTCCTTGCCGTATGCGACGATTAAAAATTCTTTTCCCATGGCAATCTTGTCCGTCAACGCCGCCGCCGAACCTACTTTGTCGGGCGTAGAAACGAGCATTTGATGTTCTGCCGCGCCAATGTAGTCGTCTTTTTCAATATGCACGCCGTTGACCGTCGCCGTACGAATCGCACGGCTTACCATACCCGTTACGACGTTTGCCATCGCGTCGGTGAGGACGCTTTCAATCTCGTCGGCATCGTCCACGCCAAAGTCGAGCATAGACAGTGCCGAATATCCTGCCCCAATGCTCTTGCTAGCAATCACGCGGATATCCGAATCCTTGTATAAACTTGCCGCCTGCTTTGCTGCCAATAAAATATTGCCGTTGTTGGGAAGCACGAACACGTGATCGGCGTTCACCTCGTCAAACGCCTCGATAAACGCCTCGGACGAGGGGTTGTTCGTCTGTCCGCCGCAAATAACGTAATCTGCGCCCAATTCTTTAAAGGTATCAATTAACCCCTGTCCTGCCGCCACGGTAACGACGGCGTATTTTCTTCTTGCCCGCTTGATTTTCTTTTTCATATCCGCCAGCAAGTCTTTCTTTTCCGCTTTTTCCGTTTCGTTGTGCTGCAAGGTCATATTCTCGATTTTAATCGTCAAAAATTCCCCGAATTCTTGACAATGCGCCAACACCTTCCAAGGCGTCATCGTATGCACGTGCACCTTGACGATTGTACCCGTTTGGAACGCTACGATCGAATCGCCAACCGTGTTTAAAAAAGCAATCAAATCAGGAATGGAGAATTTAGAAATGTCCGTCTTGCTGTGCTGTAACTGCAACAAAAATTCGGTGCAGTAGCCAAACTCCATCACGCTGTTTTCGTTAAATTTAGAAAAATCCACCGTCTTTTTCGCCGAATCCGCCGCTGCGATTTCAGAAATGACGTCCTCGCCCGCAATCGCTTTGCAAAAGCCTTCGATGATATAAACGAGCCCCGCGCCGCCGCTGTCGATAACCCCCGCCTCGCGCAAAGTTTCCAACAAATCAGGCGTTCTTTCCAAAGATTTTTTCATTTCTTCAAGATAGATATTGAAAAATCTTTCCAACGTCATATCTTCTTTAATCGTCGCGATCGCGTTATCCACCGCCTCTCTTGCGACGGTCAAAATCGTTCCCTCAACAGGCTGTGCGACCGCGCCGTACGCACATTTAACCCCGCGACGGAGCGCTTGCGCAAATTCGGTAAGCTCTGCCGTTTCCATTCCTTCCAAGCCTTCTGCAAGCCCGAAGAACAGCTGGGACAAAATAACGCCCGAATTTCCTCTTGCGTTTAACAACATCCCTTGCGCCAAAGCGTGCGCTTCTTCGCCAATCGAGTTTTTTTGCGTGCCCCGCAATTCGTCCACCCCGCCTTTCAAGGTGAGATACATATTTTCGCCCGTGTCCCCGTCGGGAATCGGGAATACGTTGAGGTCGTTGACCTCTTTCATATTCGATTGTAAATTCGACGCACCGCTAAAGAGCAATCTTTTAAACAGTTCGCCGTTGATAACCTTTTCGCTTTCCGCCATACCGCACATTCTCCTTTCGTACGTAATCGTTGCAGCCTATCCATAAGGCATGTTTTGTTAATCCAAAATAAATTGTAACATAATTATATTACAGCACGGCTATCTTTGTCAACTTTTTATCAAAGATAAAAAAATTTTTTCGTCTTTACGTCGTAAATTCCCTTTTTTGCCCCTTTTTTCTTGACAAACCTCGCCCCTTTTTGGGATAATACAAACAAACTAGGAAAAGGATTTGCCTCTATGACCAATATGCAACCAATCGTAAAAGAACTCGCCGTATCTCTCGGCGCCGACCTCGTCGGATTTTGCAAACTGTCAACCCCCTCGCCACTTGCTCCGCAGCTTCCCTACGCCCTTTCTATCGGCGTAAAGCTTTCCGACGCTATTTTAAAAACGGTGGAAGAGGGCCCTTCGTATATGTATTTTCAACACTACCGAACGGCAAACGCCCTGCTCGATTCAATCTCCTTCCGTTTGGCAAGAAAAATCGAAGAAGCCGGCTACGCCGCTTTCCCTATTGCCGCCAGCCAAAGCCTTGGCAAAAACAACCCCTATCGCGGCGTGTTTCCCCATAAAACCGCCGCCGCCCTTTCAGGACTAGGGTTCGTAGGAAAAAGCGGATTGTTTCTTTCCCATCAATACGGCAGCAAAGTACGACTTGCCACAATCCTTACCGATATGCCTTGCCGCAACGAATTGCCTGTCGTTGAAAACGGCTGTAAAGACTGTTCGCTTTGCAAAAACGCTTGTCCCGCAGGCGCAATTTTTGGAGAAATCCCGACCCTTACGGGAGAGCGAAACATCGACCCTGAAAAATGTTCAAGGTATATGAAAGAACATTTTCAAGATATCGGCAGAGGGAGCGTTTGCGGAATCTGTATCCGCGTATGCCCCAAAAATAAGTTATAAAAAAACGCATCGATTTTCGATGCGTTTTTATTTTCACCTCGTACCTGCCCGCCGCGTTTTAATACTCAATTTCGAAAAACGCCGCGTTTTTGTCGGTTGAAAACTCGATACAAAGTTCCTTCCTATCGCAGGTATACGTCGTATCGGACGAACTAGGATACGCCAACCATACGTCGCGGATCCCCTCGTCAATGGGTATGGACAAACGTTTTGCGCCCTGCAAACACCAGACGGCAAGATAAATTTTTTCGTCCGTCTTAAATCCTGCAGCCACGTGGTCTGCCCCAAAGCCTGTAAATCCAAGCGGGAAATAGGGAACGGATTTTTTCTTCGCCTCCGTCAGCGTTTCGTAATAGAACACCCCTTCTTTAATGAGTGCCAATTGCTCGCTATTCATGCCCACCATATTCCCAGCCAAATGCATACGACCCAAAAAGCTGTTGATCATATTGACGGCGATTCGTTCGCGCGTAACTTGTTCAGGCGTAGTATCGCTGCCCGTTGGATAGCTCCATACCGCCGCCTGTTCGGGGATTACCGCGGCAAGGATATTCCCTGCTACGTACGGATAGCGCAGATACTCCGTTTGGTCGGAGGTCGACACGAGAGAAAATACCCCAAGCGACTTATAATCCATACGCATACCGCCCGAAGCGCAACCCTCGAAGATAACCTGCGGGAAGCGAGCAACCATTTCTTTTACCCAATCCAAAAAGGCGTTTGCCGCGGACTCTAACCCCTCGCCCGCGCAAAGAGAAAGATACTCACTCCCCACACCGCAGTCTTGGTTATAGTCGAATTTTATATAGTCCGCGCCGTAGTCTTCGACCATACGGCGAATCGTCTCGCTCATATACGCGCGCACCTTTTCCGCGCGGTAGTCGAGGAAATAACGGTTCATCACCGCAATCCGTTTCCCCTTTCTTTGCAAGAAACAACTGTCGTCGTAATAATCCAGCATTTCTTGACAATGAATCCCGACGATTTCCGGCTCAATCCAAAGCCCCGCTTTCATACCCAAAGAGCGCAGATAATCGGTCGTTGCGCGCACCCCGCTAGGGAATCGTATCTTGCTTTCTTTCCACTGCCCAACGTACGGGTATACCAACGGTTCTTCGTTGTGCCAACCGCAATCGATGACGTAATATTTCACCCCCGTTTTTGCTACCAGCGGCGCGTATTTACGGGTATTTTCCTCCGTAGGACTATCCCACGACAAATGCATATATTCGTTAAAGATGGCAGGCAGGTGTTTGTCGAGCTCGTTTTTCCCTGCAATATGACGACGGTATTTCGTCATTTCTCCCACGACTTCTTCCATGCTATTCCCAAAGGCAAGCGCCACGCAAACGCTGCGATAGCTTTCCCCCGATTTTAAGGCTTTGCTCCAATCCCCAAAGGTTGCGTTCGGTCCGCCTAAATACAGATAATATTTTTCGAGATAATCGGCAATTTCATAATACCACGACGCATTGCTCTCGATTTGGAACATCGTAAACGCTCCGATTTCTCCATCCTCGATAATCCCTTGCGGCAATTCCTCTTTGGTTGACCAACTGCCTACGTTGGCAAACGCAATCCGCTTTTGACTTTCTAAATTCCCACGGAACAATCCCAAATCGGAAAAGGAGTGGCGACGGGGCTGACACTCGGCGTGATGGCTTTGTATAAAGCGAGTAAAATACAAATCCTCCGTGCTATCCAACCCTTTTTGCCCCAAACCCAAAAGCATAAAGGAAGAAACTTCCTCTAAAATAATTTCCGTTTCCGCTATGTTTTTCACTTCGGTATACACACGCACGGCGTTGGTATTCTCATACGCCGTAAACACCGTCTTCACCTCTACCAAAGGCGAGCGCTGCAAAATAGACAGCGTAGTTTCCGTCTGCTCGTGCGAAAGATAGGAAAGCCTATCCCCCTCGGAGGAGCGGCACATTTTTATCCCCAAATGCGTATCCTTATTCTCGCCTAAAACCTGCACCTCAACAAAGCGCCCACCTGCAGGGTTTTCCACTTCTCCGCATTTGGTTAAAAGCACTCTCCCATCCACAACGAGAAATCGCAACGATTGAAAAATAATCTCCATACTACTCTCCTATATAGATAAAACGCGGGAAGGTTTTCCCCTCTCTTTCCAGTTCTTCACACCACATCGCCGCGGGGCGCACCCATACCTGTCCCTCGCCGTATAACGCGCGGTACACGACGAGTTCCTCGCCCGTTTCCGAATGTTTCGCCAAAGCCAACACTTCATATTCGCCGCCTTTAAAATGGCGGTATTTTCCTATTTTTATCCCGTTCATACACAAATTATAGCACGGAGCAAAAAAAATGTCAATACCAAAGAAGAAGTTCTTCTTTGGTATTGACGGATACTTTTTTCTCTTCCTTATTGCCCAAGGCACTTTACCAGCACGGCTTTTTGCGCGTGCAGTCTGTTTTCCGCCTCGTCGAAGATTTCGTTTGCGTGCGCCTCGAAAACCTCAGCGGTAATCTCTTCTTCACGATGCGCGGGCAAGCAATGCATTACCATCGCTTTGTCGTTCGCCGCACGCATTACTTCCGAATTGATCTGATAATTTTTGAAAATCTTTTTGCGTTTTTCCGCTTCCGCTTCCTGCCCCATCGAAGCCCAAACGTCGGTATACAAAACGTCCGCGCCTTCCGCTGCTTTCATCACGTCGTCCGTGCAGGTAAACTTCCCGTTTTCGCGCGCCCAAGCCATAATTTCCGCGTCGGGACGATAGCCTTCGGGACAAGCCACGGAGACTTCCATGCCAAGCTTGATACCGCCGACAATCAACGAGTTCGTCATATTGTTCCCGTCCCCGATATAGCAAAGCTTGTTGCCCGCCGCCGCACCTTTATATTCGCGAATCGTCATAAGGTCGGCAAGGACTTGGCAGGGATGACAATAATCGGTCAAACCGTTAATAACGGGAATCGAGCCGTATTTCGCCAAATCTTCCACTTCCTTTTGCGCGAAGGTACGAATCATAATCCCGTCCAAATAACGGGAAAGTACGCGCGCGGTATCTTCCACGGGTTCCCCTCTGCCGATTTGCAGATCGCGCGAACTTAAAAACAACGCGCTACCGCCAAGATCGTACATCCCCACCTCGAAGGATACGCGAGTACGGGTAGAGGATTTTTCAAAAATCATACCCAGCGTCTTACCCTTTAAGTGATGGTGTTCGATCCCGTTTTTCTTTTCAAATTTCAATTGATCCGCAAGATTTAAAATTCCGTTGATTTCCTTTGCGGATAAATCCATCAATTTTAATAAATGTTTCATTGTGCCATTACTCCCTTTAAGATTTCTATTGCTTTTTTCAGCTCTTCCCAGCCAATATTTAAAGCGGGCAACAACCGAACCTTACGTTTTGCCTTGATAACGAGGACGCCTTTTTCCATACACTTTGCAATTACTTCGCCAGCGTCTTTCTCGCACTCAATACCAATCATCAAGCCCATACCGCTTACCCCTTTGACGCCTTTCGCGCCCGTAAGCGTTTGGAAAATATAATTACTCTTTTCTCGTACGGAAGCGAGCAACTCCTCGTCAATACGCCGTAAAATACTCAACGCACCTGCGCAAGCCACGGGGTTTCCGCCGAACGTCGAACCGTTCAACCCAGGGGTAAAAATATCCTGCACCCGCTCGCCAAGCATCGTCGCACCGATGGGCAAACCGCCGCCTAATCCCTTTGCCGTCGTAACGACGTCGGGGGTGATTCCGTACGCCATGTACGCATACAGCTCGCCCGTCCTGCCGTTGCCCGTTTGCACTTCGTCCACCATAAACAGCAAGTCGTTTTCTCTCGCCAAGCGGTACGCCGCAAGGACGTAGTCCTTATCAAGCGCCATCACTCCCCCCTCGCCTTGGACGAGTTCCACCATAACGCCGCAGCATTTGTGGGCTGTAATAAGCGATTTTAAATCCTCTAAATCGTTTGCTGCCGCATGCACGAACCCTTCGGTCATGGGTGTAAAATGCTCGTGGAAAACTTCTTGTCCCGTTGCGGAAAGGGTAGTAATCGTTCTGCCGTGAAAACTGTTTTTCAAAGTAATAAGAACGTTATAGTCTGCGCCCTTCTTCTTTTCCCCGTACTTTCTCGCGACTTTAATCGCCGTTTCGTTGGCTTCCGCGCCGGAGTTTGAAAAGAAGACTTTTTTCATCCCCGTACGGTTACAAAGCGCTTCTGCAAGCTCTGCGCAAGGCGCGCTGTAATAGAGGTTAGACGTGTGTTGGATTTTATCCAGCTGCGAGACGACCGCCTCTTTCCAAGCCTCGTCCGCCACCCCGAAGGTATTGACGGCAATGCCCGTACCAAGGTCGATATATTCTTTGCCCGTCTCGTCGTATACGAGCGAGCCTTTGCCCTTGGCGAGCTGCAGCGGGAAACGAGCGTACGTATTGGCAATATATTGTTTATCTTTTTCTATAATGTTCATAGGCTTTAAATGTTATTTTTATGGTGTTCTCTATCGATTGATAACCGAGCCGCAACGTGTATTGCGAAGTATATAAGCCGTCCCTTTTAAGAAACGAACATCGTCCCTATCCCCGCATCCGTCAACACTTCTATCAAAATCGAGTGCGGAATTCTGCCGTCGATAATGAAAACTTTGTGAACGCCGCGGCGGATTGCCTCGATACAGCAGTTTACTTTGGGAATCATACCGCCGCTGATAATACCGTCCAAAATAAGTTTGGGCGCGTCGGAAACGTGCACTTTCGTAATCAACGTCGAAGGGTCGTCCTTATCACGGCAAAGCCCTACGATATCCGTCATAGAAACGAGACTTTCGGCTTTTAATTCGCCTGCAATACGGGACGCCGCCGTATCGGCGTTGATATTGTAGGTATGTCCGTCCGCATCGCAGCCAATCGTGGAAATAACGGGAATATATCCTTTTTCCAACAAATCGTGAATCGGTTCCACGTTGACGTCGGTAATTTCCCCTGCATAGCCCAAACGCTCGTCCACGGCTTTTGCTTTAATCATATGCCCGTCCACGCCGCAAAGCCCAAGCGCCTTACCGCCTTTTGCTTGCATGAGGTTGACGAGGTTTTTATTGACTTTGCCCGCAAGGACCATTTGCACGACTTCCATCGTTTCTTTGTCGGTTACTCTAAGCCCGTTGATGAACTCGGATTTTTTTCCAAGCTTGCCAAGCATTTCGTTGATTTCAGGACCGCCGCCATGCACGAGAACGACCTTTACGCCGACCAAGGACAACAATACGATATCGCCCATAACCGCTTCTTTTAAATCGTCGTTAATCATAGCGTTGCCACCGTATTTAACAACGACGATTTTATTATAGTATTTTTGAATGTACGGAAGCGCTTGCGTAAGAATTTCCGCGCGCTGTTCCATTGTAGTTTTTTGGTATTCCATAATTTTTTTCCTTTTCTATAACGAGCAGCAAGATAATCTTGCAGCTAGTCTTTTCTATCGCTCCTTCGGAATTCGGAATTCGAAATTCGGAATTGTGGTAGAATTTAAAACGACCGAGTGGTTTCACGGGGCGGGTTAGATAC
>JAZUCW010000088.1:0-9575 GCA_045639305.1 Candidatus Scatosoma sp. | reverse complement strand
CTGAAAACGATTGCAATTTCTTTGAAATACGTGTATAATATAAAAACAATAGCGACGCCTGTATAGTTAAATGGATATAACAAGCCCCTCCTAAACGCTTGGTCTATCCGTCTAATATACCTAAAATCAATGCTTTTTATGGTAAAAACGGGTAAAAATAGCCACTTTTTTGAGGGTGAAAAGTTTTAGGAATAATTTTAGGAATAAAAATAAAATAAATTTAATCCATTTTGGTTCCTTAGTTAAATGGATATAACAAGCCCCTCCTAAGGGCTAGTTGTGGGTTCGATTCCCGCAGGGAGTACCAGGCTGCCAACAGTAATTGCGTATGAACTTGTATCTGTTGACTGCAAAGATAGCGTAACCTTCATTCATACGAGGGCGATTGTAAAGCGGAGTTCGTTCTCCGCCGCTATACCAAAAATTCAGCGTATTATCGCTTGTTAAAAACGACCGATTTCTCGGTCGTTTTTTGTCTTTGTTTCTTCTCAATAAAAGGTCGCAAGTTGTTCTTCGGGCGGTTCGCAAACGATTACTTTTTCCGCAATCAAAACGGGGCCCTTACCCTTATAAATGCGGTGTTTTACGAGTTCTACCCTTGCCGTAACACTGATCCAATCGCGGGTTTTTAAATCCATCACGGCAGGCAATACGCAAGCCAAGCCGCAGTATTGGATATCGTCCGCACAGCAGGTCATTACGTGTCTGCCCACAACGACGTCCGTCGGTTCTAACCGCTTGTCCGTGGCAACGATGCCTTTAAATTTGACCGTTTTACCAAGGTACGCTTCTAAATTCTCCGTCAAATCACGATAGAAAAAGGCGTAATCGCGATCCTCCACCGCAATGACGGGCGCGTTGATATCGTAAGGGAGCGGGTCTTCGATGTCGTCAAAATCCGCTTTTCCGTCGCTGTGTTCGTACACGATATCACATTGACGGGTAATCCCGCGGACGACTTTGTGAAAATCCATCTTCTTTTCCTCGTCGTCAAAACGGTTGAAAACGACGAGCTGCGTGCTTTGGATTTTATCAAACACAAGCTGGCGCATATTTGCGTTATAATTAAGGAAGGTCGCCGAATCGAAGAAGGTCATCATTTGGTTGATCATCCAACCCTCGGGCATGGCGTTGAAGAAATCCTCTAAAAGCCACATGCCGTTGTATTCGACGACGACGCGCTCTGCGCCGCATTCCGCTTGCAAACGAGTAAGGTATTCTTCCGTTAATTGTTCCTTCTCGTCAATCACGGCAAGGCTAACGTTTTCCGCCTCAGCAAAACGGATAGTTTCGTATTCTTCTTCCCCTTCTTCCATTACCAAAAGCAGGGTCTTTTCGCCCGAAGAAAAACGGGGGTCTTCCAGCGTTTCTTGGATAAATTTCGTCTTGCCCGATTCTAAAAAGCCCAAGAATAAATATACGGGCGTCTGGGCGGGTAATTTCTGTCTCATACTCTACCTTATACCTTAAACAATTTTTTCAACGCGTCTTCATTTAAGCCGCAACCAATCACGCAAAGTCTGCCCGTAATCCCAGCACACCCCTCGCGCACGTCGGGTTCTTGGGGCACGTAGTCGAAATGCAGCCATTTTTCCCCGCCCGCAACGATACCCTTTGCGCGCAATACCGTGCCGTATACGTCTGCGTTTTGGATTGCTTCTAACGCTTGTACAAGCTCCTCTTTCGTGAAAACGTGCGTCGTTTCCACACCCCAACTGGTGAATACTTCGTCCGCGTGGTGATGCGCATGCCCGTGGTGTTCGTGGCAATGACAGTTTGGATCGTGGCACTCTTCGTGATGGTGTTCGTGATGGTGCTGGTGGGTACCATGTACGTGTTCATGCTCGTGATGGTGTTCGTGGCAATGACAGTTTGGATCGTGACACTCTTCGTGGTGATGTTCGTGGTGACGTTCATGACCTTCGTGAACCTCCGCAGCCAAGCGGTCAAGCTCTGCTTGCAAGGTGTCCTTTCTTTCCATCGCCGACAAAATCGATTTGCCGTCCAAATCGTCCCAAGCCGCCGTAACGAAATTAGCCGTGGCGTTTTTCTCCTTTAACAATTCGACTGCCACAGATAATTTTTCCTGCGAAATTTTACCCGTATGCGATAATACGATACAACCTGCGTTTGCGACCTGATCGTTAAAAAATTCGCCGAAATTCTTCATGTACATTTTGCATTTCGCCGCGTCCACGACGGTACAAGCCGCATTGAGGCAAGCGTTTTCAACGCCCGCGTTTTGCACTGCCTTGATAACGTCGCTAAGCTTTCCGACGCCCGACGGCTCGATAATAATACGCTCGGGAGAGAATTTTTCTGCAACCTGACGAAGCGCTTTCGAAAAATCCCCAACGAGAGAACAACAAATACAACCCGAGTTCATTTCCGTAACGTTGACGCCTGCGTCCTGCAAAAAACCGCCGTCGATACCGATTTCACCGAATTCGTTTTCTATCAAAACGACCTTTTCGCCCACGTAAGCCTCTTGAATTAGTTTCTTTATCAGCGTGGTTTTACCCGCGCCCAAAAACCCGGAAAAAACGTCTATTTTTATCATAACCGATTCACCTCTTTCGTTTTATTTTAGTTATATATACCGCAACTTCTTTACGTTAAAACGCCCAAGTCCCGTTTTCAAAAATTTGAATTCGGTTGCCCTCTTTCGTAACGCCGATAATCGACATATCCCTCGTCCCGATCATAAAGTCCACGTGGATCATGCTATCGTTAATTCCGCGCGCTTTACACTCTTCGTCGGTATAATTTTCATAACCTTTTAAACATTCGTTAAAGCCATGCCCTACGGCAAAGTGGCAACTTGCGTTTTCGTCGAAAAGGGTATTATAGAACAAAACCCCCGTTTGATTGATAGGCGAATCAAAGGGAATCAAAGCACATTCGCCTAATTTTCCCGCGCCGTCGTCCATCGAAACCATTTTCTTTAACAATGCCTCGCCCTTTTCCGCTTTTGCTTCTACAACCTTGCCGTTTTCAAAGCGCAAGGAAAAGTTTTCAATTAACTCGCCCATATAGGACAGGGGTTTAGACGAATAAACGATTCCCTCCACTGCGCCCGCCTTGGGGGAAGTGAACACCTCCTCGGTGGGGATATTGGGATTGAAAATCCCGCCTTGCAAAGTCTTTTCTCTGCCGCCGCAAAAAACGCCGTCTTCTAAAAGCTCTACCCTCAAATCCGTTCCGTTTGCGCTCTTATATTCGAGATATTTTAAACCCAAAGCGTTGAGGTATTGACAGCGGGAATACAAATCTTCGTTGTGCTGTTTCCAAGCGGAAATCGGGTCTTCGCAGTCCGCGCGAGAAGCCTTTAAAATAACTTCCCACATTTTTTCCACCGCCGCCTCCGCCGCAAGATTAGGGAAGACCTTTTTCGCCCAGTCCTCGCCAGGCACGGCGGCGATACACCATTGGTGCTTGTTCTCCATCGCCAAGCGGAAAGGTTTTACCTGCGGATACAACGCTTGACGAACCTTGCTCATTTTTTCTTGGTCAACGCCGCTCATACCGTCGGGGTCTTCCGATTCAATCCAAAGCCGACAAGCGTAATTTTTTGCCTTATACTCCCATTTTGCTTTCGTCCAAGGATTCATCTTGGAAAGGGAATCTAAGCTTCTATAATTGGACGAGAGTTTCTCTACGGGTTGGTGCGACCATTCGACGTACACCTCGCTTGCCCCCGCTTTGTAACATTCCTCTACCACCATCGTAATAAATTGCGGTTGATCGAGCGCAGCGGCAATAAACACCGTCTGCCCTTTCTGCACGTTCAAGCCCGTAACCGCCAACAATTTCGCATAATTTTGTAACAATTTTTTATCCATAACTTTTGCTTACTCCTTTATTCTTTTGCGATTTTTTTCCGCAGGATATCGAGCGCGTAGCCTACCGCCCTACGCACGCCGCCCTTCTCAAAAGGCACGGCAAGATTCGCCGCCTTCAACGTATCGAGATACCCCAAAGAACCGCCCACCTTGCAAAGGGTTATATACTCCTGCCAGCACGTGCTAAAATCCGTCGCCGCCTTTTTCTTAAACTCCAACGCACCCATGGTCGTGAGGGTATAATTGATATAATAGAAGGGATATTGATAAATATGCGGCTTATGATACCACCAACCGCCCTTTTCAAAGAACGCATTCTCCTCGCCGTAGTCCCGCCAAGGCATGTATTTTTTCTCTAAACTCCGCCATACCGCCGTACGCTCGTCGGGGGTTAAATTCGGGTTCTCGTAAACGATATGCTGAAATTCGTCCACCGCAACACCGAAGGGCACGAAGGTAATGGTTTCTTGTAAATGCTGGAAACGGTACTGTTCTGCTTTTTCGCCAAAAAAGAGCTCGGCGTACGGATAAGCGAACTGCTCCATTGCCATCGAATGGATTTCCGCGATATCCGTCGGTTCACTCCAAAGCGCCTGCAAAGGCTGATTGCGCGCCGCCAAATATCCCGCAAAAGCGTGTCCCATTTCGTGCGTCAATACGTCCACGTCCCCCGTCGTTCCGTTGAAACAGGAGTAAACGAACGGCGCTTTATAATCGCTGAGCATCGTCATATATCCCGTCGCTGCTTTCCCGGGCTTGTTGTCTAAATCCATCAATTGATGGCGTATCATATACTCGATAAACTCGCCCGTCTCCGCGCTGAGCTTATGATACATCTCCCGCGCCTGCTCGACAAGGTATGCCCTATCGCCAATCGGCACGGCGTTGCCGTCCGAAAAAATCAGTTGTTCGTCGTAAAAACGGATTTTATCCACCCCGATACGCTTTGCCTGCGCCTTGTAAATCTCCTCACAGACGGGCACGATTTCTTCTAAAACCTGCTTTCTAAACGCCGCAACGTCCTCTTTCGTATAATCAAGTCTGCCCTGCTGCATATACCCAAGCGAAACGAAGTTTTCAAAGCCCATATTTACGCCCATTTGGTGGCGGATTTTTACCAATCTATCAAAGATTTCTCCAAGCTCTTTTTCGTTTTCCTCAAAGAACTCCGCATACTTTTTCGCCGCCGCTTTCCGCGTTTCGCGGTTCGGGTCGGAAAAATATTTTAAAATCCCGTAAAGGTTGTGTTCGCCGCCGTCAAAGGGAATTTTACAAGCCGCCGTCAGCTTTTGATAACGGCTCGTAAGCTCGTTTTCCTCTTGCATAAGAGGGACGTTCTTTTCGGAAAAGCTATCAAAAGAAAGGCGCACGGCTTTTAAAAATTGTTCGCCGAATTCTTCGTCTATCTCGCTTTTAAAAGGAGAGTCCAACAAAGCCTTGTTGAACGCCTGCATTTGCGGCATAATTTCGGGATAGCCTTGATTAATCGCCTCGTCTTCCGCCGCGTAAAACGAATCGGTCGTATCGATTGTGTGGCGCACCATCGCAATCGTCGCCTGCGTATTGAGGGTGGAAGAAAATTCTTCCTCGGAAAGAATACAAGCTTTCACCTCTTGATAAGAAGCCGCCGCCTTTACACGCGCGTTTAAATCTTCGTAAAAAGCTTTCGCCGCCTCAAAATCGGGGCGGATATATTCTAACGCTTCAAAGGTTGTTAATTCTACTTTTTCTTTATTCATCTCGTACCTGCTGCCGCCTTTTAGCCGATAAGGTCGTAATTGACCGTCTTATAAAAGAGATCTCTTATCTTCTTATCGTCTTTCGTCTGCGCCAAAATCCACATTAATTTCGTAATGATACTCTCGTACGTCATCGAGTAGCTTTCTAATAAATCAAACCGATTTTTCAAGCCTCTTCCAACGCGATATACGTTCATATCGCTACCTTCTTCCTGCACCTGCGTGGTAACGACGAGCGTTTTGCCCTTTTTCTCCCAACTTTCAATGGTTTCGTAAAAGCCGTAATATTCCCCCTCAGGAATACCGCCCGTGCCGTAACCTGAAAGCACGACGGCGTCGAGGTTGCGGAAATAGGCATCCAAAATTTCCTTTTTTGCCCCAGGAGTCAACATCAACAACCCCACTTTATCGTTAAGTTCTAAGAAAAACTCCGCCCGCTCCTGTTTGGGCGTAAGGATATATTGAATTACTTTGCCATCTCGAATAACGCCGAGATTGGGAAAGCTGACGCTGGTAAACGCGTTAAAGCTCTTCGTGCGCACTTTCTTTGCCTTCGTCCCTGCAATCACCTTACCTTGAAAGACGATAACGACGTCGCAAGCGTTATCGGAAGCGGCGTATAAAAAGCTATCCCGCAAATTGATACGCCCGTCCGTGTCTTCTTTATCAATCGGCTGTTGCGAGCCCGTGAAGACGATGGGCTTGGGGGAGTGTTGCACCATATACGAAATCATCGCCGCCGTATACGACATCGTATCCGTACCGTGGCAAACGACGAATCCGTCATACTCGTCATAATTCTCTTTAATCGTTTGCGCCAACAAAATCCAATGCGCTGGCGTAACGTTGGTACTGTCAATATTAAAAATTTGAATCGCGCTAGGCTGACAAAAGTCAAAGACCTCGGGCACGCATTTCAAAAGCCCGCTCGCTTGGATTTCAGGAATTAGTCCTTGTTCGCCAGAATGGGAAGCAATCGTCCCGCCCGTTGCAATTAAAAGAATCTTTTTCATCTGTTACCTCTTCGGTTTACCCGTTTTTCCTACGCAAGAAATCCCCTTGCCGCAACGCATACGGACAAGCGATTTTGTATATTTCTTGTACGAGTTTTCCATCTTCTACGCTTTCGCCTTTCGAATCGTACAATTCCTCTACCGTAAACGATTTGCCGCAATTCCCATCCGGAGAAAGCACTTCTAAAATATCGCCTTTTTTAAAACGGTTGCGCATTTCCGCGTACACGTATCCACTCTCGCTTGCCTGCACGTCGGCAATATAGGTATAATCCCCTTTGGATTGACTATCCGCATAATTGACCGTTTTCGGATTGACCCCCAATGCGTACGCTTGCGTATATTCGCGATGAGCAACGTTTAAAAGCTCCGTTTGGGAAGCTTGTAAATCCCCTCCGTCCATCGCGCGGCGGTAGGCGTTAATGACGGTGGCAAGGTAATATCCGCTCTTCATTCTGCCTTCAATTTTAAATGAACGGATACCTGCCCCCTCCATTTTACTTAAATATTCTAACATATTTAAATCTTTGCTATTGAAAATATACGTACCCTTTTCGTCCTGTTCGATAGGTAACCACTCCGATTGCCCGTTGGTCGCGTTTAACGCACGGACCTCGTAACGCCAACGGCAGGACTGCACGCACGCCCCGCGGTTGGATGATCTGCCGTCTAAATAATCGGATAAGAGGCATCTGCCGCTATACGATATGCACATCGCGCCGTGCACGAACGCCTCCAATTCTACGTTCGGATTAAAAGCGTGAATTTCCGCAATCTCCGAAAGGGAAAGTTCTCTTGCGAGAATCACACGGGAAACGCCCTGTTCCGCCCAGAATTTAACGGCGTATTTATTCGTCGTGTTGGCTTGCGTGGAAAGATGCAACGCAAGATTTGGCGCCGTTTTTTTCGCAAGGTACGCAACCCCTGGATCGCTGACAATCGCCGCGTCCACCCCCATAGAAGAAAGCAAAGAAAAATACTCCTGCAACATAGAAAAATCGGCGTTACGCGCAAAAACGTTTGCCGTTACGTACAGTTTTTTCCCTTGCTCGTGCGCAAAAGAAACCGCAGCGCGCAATTCTTCCTCCGTGAAATTATCCGCAAAGGTACGCAACGAAAATTGTTTTCCGCCCACGTAGACGGCGTCTGCCCCAAAATGCAACGCCGTTTTTAGTTTTGAAAAGTTGCCCGCAGGGGCAAGAAGTTCTACGTTCATTGTTTCCTCTTTCGTGTTTACTGCTTTCCTTGATACACCGACAGCGCCACGCCGTCGCCGATATGCAAAACGGAAGTATGCAACTGCTTATCTTCCGTTACCGTATGCAAATACGAACGAATTTTATCCACGATGGACTGCCGCTTTTGCGGGGTCGGTTCTTCGCCGCTTACCCAGCCGTACAGCAATACGTCGTCCGCAAATAAAACCGCGCCCTTTTTCATCAAGCGTTTTAAATCGAACAAATACTTTTCATACTGCGCCTTGGGTCCGTCTAAAAAGACGAAATCGTATTCGCCATCCATCATCGCTAAAATCTCCGCCGCGTCACCCAGGTACGCGTTCACGCGCTCGGAAACGCCAAAATCAGCAAAATTTTTCTTTGCTTCAAGATAGCGTTCTTCCTCCAACTCAATGGTGGTTAAACGCGCAGAAGGACAGACGGAAAGCATTGCAACGGCAGAAAGTCCCACCGCCGTACCGATTTCTAAAATCCGTTGCGGTTTCGACATTTTTAACGTCAATAAAAGAAACTGCAGGGTTTCGTCGTCCGCAACGGGAATCCCGCGGGAAAGCGCTTCTTTTCTACGCTTTATAATTTTCTCGTCGATATTCAATTTTACAAGCGACGCCGTATATTCCATTTCTTCCTTTGTCAAACGTCCAAGACGGAAACCACAATCAAGGGTGCCTGCTTGGTCTTTTTATAAAAATAATTTTTTAACGCTTTGCGAATATAAACGGCAAAGTCGTTTTTATTGCCGTTTTCATAATCGTATACATCGATCACGCGGTGTAAAAGAGCCAACACTTCCTCTTCCGTTTCTCCACCCGCAAACACGCAGCCGTGCGCCTCAATTACAGGCTCGTTAATAACGTAGTTCCCCGTGATGGCAACCGCAACGGTAAACACGCCGTCCGACGACATCTTCAAGCGATCCTTCATTACCTCGCTCGTGCCGTAATCTTCAATCCCCTCGCCGTCGATTAATCTCGTACCTGCCTGTACGTTTTCCCCAAATTTCATTTGAGTATCCGTTAATTCAACGCAATTTCCTATCTCCGTTATCAGGATATTTCTCTCGGGCATACCAAGCGATTCGGCAAGCTGCGCGTGGCGTTTTAAATGCCGATATTCACCGTGCACGGGGATAAAGAATTTCGGGTTTAATAAGGTGTGCAATATTTTGTGTTCTTCTTGGCAAGCATGCCCCGATACGTGGATTTTTTCCAAGCTCTCGTACACAACCCGCGCACCCTTTTTATACAGGTTGTTAATAACCCGATAAATCATTTTTTCGTTTCCAGGAATAGGGTTGGCGGAAATGATAATCGTATCGTTTTCACCAATCGTTACCTTGTTAAAATCCCCCGCCGCCATACGGGTCAGCGCACTCATCGGCTCGCCTTGCGAACCGGTCGAAACGATTAACAATTCGCCGTCGAAAAGGTTTTTCGTCTTTTCTACGTCAATCAGCACGCCTTCGGGGATTTTTAACTCGCCGATTTTCACCGCCGCATCCACGACCTTGAACATACTCCGCCCTGAAAGCGCCACTTTTCTGCGATATTTTACCGCCAAATCAATAATTTGCTGTAAACGGTGTACGTTGGAAGCAAAAGTCGCAATAATCAAGCGTCGGTTCATATTTTCAGAGAAAAGATGATCGAGGGTCGTGCCGACTACCGTTTCGCTCATGGTATACCCCGGGCGTTCGATGTTCGTCGATTCGCCCATATACAACAACACGCCCTCTTTCCCAAG
>JAZUCW010000087.1:0-3559 GCA_045639305.1 Candidatus Scatosoma sp. | reverse complement strand
TGTGCTATAATAACGGTATGATTACGAAAAGAGCAATAGCCTTTGATATCGGCAACAAGAGAATCGGTGTGGCGATTTCCGACCCGTTTAACGAATACGCAATGCCTTGCGAAACCTACGTGCGTACCCGCAATTTCGACGTGGACGTGGCGGCGGTGGCAAAAATCGCCAAGGATCGGGGCGTGGGGGTCATCGTATGCGGGATTCCCTTTAATTTCGACGGCACGGAGAGTATCCAGACGGTAAAAACCCGTGAATTTATCGAGCGTTTGCGTGAAAAAACAGACTTGCCCGTCGAGCTTGAGGACGAGCGTTTTACCACTCTGCAAGCAAGAGAAACGCAAATCCAGGGGGGGATAAAGCGCGAGGATCGAAAAAAGACCATCGATTCGATAGCGGCGTCGTATATTTTGGAAAGTTATCTCGCTCGCGAGAAAATGAAAAATAAAAAAACGGAGGAATCCACAATGAGTAAGGAAATGGAAGAGGTTTACGAAGAAGAGGACCGTATTTTTGAGGTAGAGGCGGATGACGGCAGCATTGAAAAGTTGTACCATATCGCCACCATCGAATATAGAGGGGATATGTATTGCGTATTCCAAAAAGCCGAACCCGAATCGGAAGAAGAGGAAGACGAAGTGATTATTTTCGCATTGCAAGGCGAGGGAGACGACGCGGTGCTTATGCCCATCGAGGACGGGCATTTGCTCGACGAAGTGTTTGCGGAATTCTGCCATCAGTACGAAGAATACGAAAACAGCGACGAAGCGATGGATTTGGAATAAAAAGCGGGGAAAGCAAATGAAAAAAGCAATCGTTGCCCTTTTGGCGGGGATTTTATGCGTTAGCGGATTTGCTGCTTGCGGCGAAGAAGAAACGGAGGCGAATAACCAAGATACGCTCAACGGCGAAGTTACGCAAGAAGAATGGGTCTCGGCGTTAGACGGCTTGGATTTGTCGAGTTATACGGTAGATTTGACGGCTGAAGGGAATACGGATTTTTTCGGTGAAGGCTTTACGATAAATCTTGTGCGTGAGGGGAATAAATGTGAAATTTATTCTTGCGCATTTGAGGAAAACGAGGCTTTGGAACAAGTAAAAGTGGAGGAATCGACTCGCTACGCAACAAAGATAGACGGAAAAGTCTACATCTATGATAAGATTAGGAACTCCTTTAATGAAGAGAATTCGTATGCTTGGCAAGACGGGTATTCGCAAAGCTACCTTTTTGAGGATTTCTCGTTTATTAAAATAGAAGCGAGGGATGATTACGGTAAAACGTTACCGGGAATAAAAACTCTTTCCGAGATTGTAAAATCAGCGAAATCCGATATGGCAGCCTTTACCTACGACAGCGAGAAAAGGGCTTATTATACGCTTAGCGGCGAAAGAAAATTGGATTCGGATACAAATACAACATATACTGTAAAGGTAGAGATAAGTTTATTAGAAGGGAAAATTCATCTTTGCCAAACCTTAAATCTTGTTGGGGGAGTGGAAGGATATATGCAAGAGTGTTGGAGCTTTGAGAATTCGACGGTTGATTTGCCTGCACAAGAGGAGTTGCTTCTTTTTGTAAATGGTATGGCAGACGGAGTTTAAGACGAAGCGATGGATTTGGAATAAAAAGAGGAGAAAAACAAATGAAAAAAGCAATCGTTGCCCTTTTGGCGGGGGTCTTATGTATGGGATGTTTTGCCGCTTGTGATACGAACGAGTCGGCGAAAGACGACGGGAAACAAACTGGCGGAGAAACGATAACGGGGGAACCCTTAGACGGCGAGGTTACGGCGGAAGAGTGGGTTTCTAAATTAGAAGGCTTGGATTTACACAAGTATGCGGCGGACGTTCTTTGTGAAGGACGTACGGAATATTCCACGCAAAAGATTACAGCGAATATCCTTTTAGACGAAAACAAATTAAAGTGCTATTATTACAACGTAGAGGAAGGCGATAATTTCAAAAATAAAGACGAGTTTACCGCTTACGCAATAAAGGCGAACGGAGCGATTTATTCCTGCGGCGAAGAAGACGGCGAGTACCACGATTGGGGAGTTGTAAACGATAGGGCTATTGCAGGGCTGCTTGAGAATAACTCCATGATAAAGCTGATTGCAACGGGCGATAAAGGAGAAGAACTTCCTGGTTTAAAAACGCTTTCTGAAATTGTTGAGACTGCAAAGGTTACGATGTCGGAATATACCTACGATACCCAAAAGCAACGCTACTATACGGTTAGCGAAGAAAAGCCGTATGGATACGACTCGGGAACGACGTATACGGTAAGGGTTGAGTTGGAATTTTCCAAAGGAGAAGTATATATCCGTCAGATCGTAAGCCTTTTTGGATCCGCTGAGGGATATATGCAGGAGAGCTGGAGTTTTGAAAACGTCGTGGTAAATCTGCCTGAAGAGGATAAATTGGACCTTTGGTTGAACGGCATGGTGGACGGCACTTGCGACGAGTGTAAAGAGACGAAAACTACGCATTATTACGACGGCAGCCAAGGCAATATCGAAAAAGGCGAATATTGCAATGCTTGCGCGCATGAAAAGGACCCTACGATCTTCACGGACGGCAAATGCGACGATTGCGGTACAAGTGAAAACTTGTATTATTGCGATGGGAGCGCTACTTACCATGGAGTTGAAGGGGAATATTGTTCTTCTTGCGGCGCGAAACGCATGCTTGAAAACATGTTAGGTGGTTTATAAATTAGATATTCAAAAAAACGCCGAGGGCAGGTACGAGCCTATCGGCGTTTTTTTCATATTTTCGCCCTGTTTTTTCATAAAAATCCCGAAGAAAAAATTTTATTTTTTTATAAAAAAATAGAAAAAGCCGTATAAAATGAGTTGCTTTCCCTTTTTGCTTATGGTAAAATAGAAAGGCTGAAAATTCACACTCGCTTATTGTGCGTAATCCGTGTCCGTAAAATCTTTCAATGCGGACGTCATTACGAGCCAACACAAGGCGGGGAGGAAAAACGGAGGTTTGAATTATGGCAGTTATTACTATGAAGCAGCTCTTGGAAGCAGGCGTTCACTTCGGTCATCAAACGAGAAAGTGGAATCCCAAAATGAAGAAGTACATCTTCGCGGCAAGACACGACATTCACATCATCGACTTGCAACTTACCGCAAACTTGATTGAAGAAGCGTATGCATTCGTTTGTGAAACCGTTAAAACGGGCAAAACCGTTCTTTTCGTTGGTACGAAGAAGCAGGCTCAAGACGCAATCAAAGAAGAAGCAGAACGTTGCGGTCAATACTATGTTAACAGCCGTTGGCTCGGCGGTTGCTTGACCAACTTCAAAACTATGAGAAGCCGTGTTGAACGTCTTGAAAAGTTGGAAGCTATGGAAGCAAACGGTGATTTCGAAGTGTTGCCCAAGAAAGAAGTTATGCTCTTGAAGAAAGAAATGGGCAAGTTGCAGGCGAACCTTGGCGGTATCAAGACGATGAAATCGATGCCCGGCATCATGTTCGTTGTTGACCCCCACAATGAAGACATCGCAATCAAAGAAGCAAAGAAACTTGGTATCAAGATCGTTGCTATC
>JAZUCW010000086.1:0-9898 GCA_045639305.1 Candidatus Scatosoma sp. | reverse complement strand
ACGAGCTGTTTAATGCTTTGAAAGAACGAGGGCATTTACTCGGTGTGTATTGTTCGGGATTTTCCTTTACCGAACAGAGCAACGTCTTACCTTCATACGATTGTAAAGACTTGCTGAAAGATAAAGAGATTTTTAAGGCGTTCTGCGCAGGACGGGACGGAAAGGTCTTGCACAGTACCGTATGCGAAGGACAGAGAAGCGGATACGATATCTGTGTCGCTTCGGACAAAGGTAGAGAGATTTTAAACGAGGCGTATCAGCCGTTGTTTGATAAAAAACTCGATTACGTGCAGATTTTGGACCAAAATCACGGTGGCAGCCAGTTGTTCTGTTATTCAAACGAACACAATCATCCTCCCTGCGTTGGGGATTGGATGACGCTGGAAATGAAAAAGCTTTTGAACGAATGGAATGATAAGGCAGGAAAGACCTTGTTGGGTTGCGAATCTGCTGCGAGCGAACCGTTTATCCAAAATCTGTTGTTTTCGGATAACCGTTTCGAACTGACGCACTTTATAGGCAAAGCGGTACCCTTATACTCGTACCTCTATCACGAATTCGTGCACAACTTTATGGGCAATCAAGTTTGCAACCTTTTGCCTGCCGCTAGTTATTTGTATCGAGTAGCGTATTCGTTTGCGGCAGGGGATATGCCGACCTTGGTGTTAAGTCCCAAGGGTTGTATTCAGTCCTATTGGGGGCAAAGAGATTTGGGGGACTTGCCCGTGGAAGAGGACGTACTAACGTTCTTGAAGAATCTGCGTGATTTTTATATGGAAAATCTCGATACGATGTGCTACGGCAATATGATAAAACCGACGGCGTATACGACGGGCGAAGTAACTTATCGCAATGATTTATACGCACGTTCGTATACGGCGGAAGAAGTTTTGACTGCCGCGTACGAATTAGACGGCAGGAAGATGCAGATTTTTGTCAATTACAACAAAGAACCTAAAACAATCGAGTGCGGGGCGAAAACGATAACGCTCGACCCTTTCTCGGTGGTGAAGATAGAATTATAACGTAGGAGATAAGTATGGAAAAGAAGATAATTACTATTTCAATAATCGGGGTAGGGGCGCGTGGCGCGGAAGCGTATGGACGATACATATCCGACTCGAAAGACAAATTTGAAATCGTAAGCCTTTGCGACGTCAGCGAGGTTCGTTTGGAGAAATACGGAAAGATTTTTTCGGTAGCAGAGGAGAATCGTTTTATAGACGAAGAAGTGTTTTTCGAGAAAAAGCGCAGCGACGTATTGTTGATTGCGACGATGGACCGTATGCACGTTCGTCAAGCAATGAAAGCGTTGGATTTGGGGTATGACCTTGTGTTGGAAAAGCCTATTTCCGACGACGTAAACGAATTGAGAATGCTTGCGAAAAAAGCGAAAGAAACGGGTAGAATGGTGCTTGTTTGCCACGTGCTTCGTTATAACGTTATGATCAGTAAATTGAAATCGCTTTTGGATAGCGGCGCAATCGGTAGGTTGATTTCGCTTGATCAAACGGAAAACGTATGTTTTTGGCATCAAGCGCATTCCTTCGTGCGCGGAAATTGGCGCAATCGTGAACAAACGACGCCGATGATTATGCAAAAATGCTGTCATGACCTTGATTTGATACAGTATTTTATCGACAGCCGTTGCCGTTCCGTTTCGTCCATGGGTGCGCTTTCCTATTTCAAGGCGGAAAATAAACCCGAAGGGGCGGCGGACAGATGCCTCGATTGCAAGTACAAGATGGATTGCAAATACAGCGCGTACAGAATTTATATCGACGGCTGGCTCGGGGGCGGAAAAGTAGATACCTTCCCGTACAATTTGATTACGGATACTTTGCCGATTACGGAAGAGGCGTTAGAAAAATCTCTTCGCGAAACGAACTACGGAAAATGCGTATTTGCCTGCGATAACAACGTCGTGGATAATCAAACGACGATTATGCAATTTGAAAACGGCGTAACGGCAACCTTGAAAATGGAAGGGTTCACCGCGCGCGGCGGTCGTGATTTCCGCTTCTTTGGCACGGAAGGGGAATTGGAATTGTACGAAATCGAAGACAAGATTATTCTTCGTCGCTTTATGGAAGCGCCGAAGGTTTGGAAGATTAGCGAACTGGTGGACGACTTGGGTGGACAAGGCGCAGGCGGACACGGCGGCAGCGATTGGCGCATGTTCGACTATTTGTATAGTATTTATTTTACGGATAAGTTAAACGCGAGATCGTCAATCGAGGGTTCGATTGAAAGCCATTATATGGCGCTTGCCGCAGAGCAGTCGAGATTGGAAGGCGGAAAGCTTATCGAAATTAAAGAGTATAGGGAATAATAAAGCAAAAAAAAGGAGGGAGAACTCTTGAGGAAGTTTTTAAATTGGATGCTGGGCATTTCGGCTGGGTTTTGCGCGTTTGCTGCGGTTGGTTTGCAATCGATAGGCGTTTGTGCAAACGGGGATACGGGCGAAGAAATGAAGGCAACGGTCACGGAAATCAACAATGAAGGGTTGGATAACGGCAATTCTTTCGTTATGTGTTTAAGCGGTAATCCGTATATGACGACGGAAGATTGGAACAAAAACAAGAATTGGTTGAATGCCGAAGAGGTTACCGATCGCACGAGCGTTGATTTTTCTGCGAATAATTTGTGCAATATTCCCCTTGATCAAAATCTTAGCGAATATAATTTCGAAGACTATATTTACGTGGACGGGGAAACGCTTGCCGAGTTTTCAAAAACGCATGATTATAAGGTAATTGCAAACAAAAGACAGCGCGTCAATACGATTTCTTTGGATTTTGACCCCAACGTTTTATCTTCGATTGAAGTGATTGAAATTAAGGCGGGATGCCAGTTGCCCACAATCGAATATTCGTATTTGGGAACGGGAGAATTTTCCTGTATCGAAATCGAAGAAGACGCTGTGTTTGAAAATAGAAAGGGTTCTTGGCTCGAATATTTCGAGGGATATCAAGAGGGCGTCGAATATAACGGTTCGAAAGAGTATTTCAATCGTTTCTTGGAAACTTCGTATAAAGGGCATACGGCTGTTTCTTTAAATGCGTATAGCACTTTTTTTGCTACGCATGAAATCCAGCACGAAAAATTAGAAGGCAACACGGCTCTCGTTTCCGTTTCGAATACGGAGGCGGGGAATTTGATGGTGTTAAACTTTGTAAACCCGATTAATCCCGAAGAATTTAACCGCTTGAATTTACGCGTGTATATCAATCATCAAATCGACGTCTTGACGTATAACGCGGATTCGATTACCCCTGAATCGCTCGGCTCTGCGTTGGAGGCGTTTACCGTGGGCGGCGGGAAATTTACCTATCTTCAATTGAATACGGCGTTATACGTTGGGGAAGACGGACTGATGGATACCATCGTATTCAAATTCGTAGAGGATTGTCAACCTCAATATAGAGACGGCGAAATTATATACGAAAACGGAAAGATCGTTAGAGACACCTTCTTCTTCGTTTCCTTTAACGTCGAATATGAAGAAGGCGGCGAGCTTGTTAACGAAGATTCCTTCATGGTGGTGGAAAACGGCGACGTGTACGACCTCACCTTCCGTTTTAATAAATTCGGTCCTATTGAAAATGCGGAATTGGATACCTCGAAGGTAGAGATAAACGGCTATCCCTTGTCCAAACTTCTTGCGGAAAACAAGGGGATAACGGCGCAATGGTATCCCTCGAGAGGGATTTATCAAATCAACGTTTCGATTCCTAAATCGTATACGGGTGCGGCGCAGATTAAAAATCCTCAATACAATTTTACCGGCAACAATATGAGCGTTTTGGAAGGCTTGGCTTTCCCGAACGGCGAGATTTTAGAAAAATCCTATACCTGCCATTTATATACAGGGGAAAATTTGTTGGATAGCGAGCTTATAAAAGAATATAAGAGCGTTGAAGTCGAAAGAGTTTTGTTTAATTACGTAGAAGAAACGGGGAATTTGGAGTTTGTCGTCTACTTTAATACCCCCATAACGGCTTCGGGGTATAACCACGCTTGTGAAAGAGAGGAGTGGAGAGCAGACGAAGACGTAAAAGACATAATCCATTACGATGAAGGCAGCGCGGAAATCTTTATTGCAGGCGGTTATAAATCTTCGCTGCTTGACAATATTCGCCTTAACGGCTTTACGGTCGGTGAGTGGCACGCGCTTGACGCAAGAGCGCTTACGAATATTCAGGTGCATTACGGTAGAGCCTTAGAGATGAACAGGTTGGATATTTGTATCGAATCGGCGTCTAAAGGAACCTATAACCGTCTTTACGATTTTGCAATGGAAGGCGAAGGGATCACGATAGAGGTCCTTTCGGGGTTGAAGTTTATGACGGGCAGAAGAGTGGAAAAAACGCAAACCTTTGAAATGAAAGGCGGCGTATTCTACGAGCAAATTCTTGGCAATGCGTTGCACGTTTACTTTGACGGCTGTGAAGTAAAAGACGGTCAGGAAATCGTCGTACAGACGGATGTATCTAAGGCAAGTGTCGCCGTAGTAGGTGCGCAAGGCTATAAGATTGACTGCAAAGAAAAAGACGGCAAAAAGACGTATACGATTACGTATGACGGCGATAAAACCTTTAGCTTTACGGTAAAAGAAGATATCGTAAAAACCCCTACGGAAGAAAAGGAAGAGGGGTGTTCGTCCTATCTTGGCATTGGTGCAATGGGGGCGGTTACTTTGATAGGGCTTACCGCGTTGCTTGCGAGAAAGAAGGAGGAAGAAGTATGAGACTTACGAAAAAAATGAAGTTTATGCTTTGTATGGCTTTGTCGTCTACGGTTGTCTTTGCAACCGCTTGCGGGGATACGGAAAACACGGAATCCCCCACGGCGTCCGAATATAAGTATTCGAAGACGAGCGATGAATTGTTGCAGTTTAAAAGCTCGAACAAGGAGCTGGATACTTTCTTAAACGATTATTTTAAAAGACACTCTGGATACGTTGAAAACGGTCTGAACCAAAAGGTAAACAGTGTTACCGCTGGTGTCAACGCCGTGCAGTTCTTCTGGCAAGAGTGGAATTCGATGTCCTACTATTGGTTCAATAGCTACGACGCTTACGAAACGGACCGTATTGCGGGGATTAGAAAGATTTTAAGCAATATCCCCGTGGATGATTACGGATACGTCTGGCAGGAAACGGACGCGGTGCGCGACCCGCTTTCCCACACCAATTCGGGCGAGCATCGTATGGGTTGGCCCTTCCCCACTTCGTATAACGTGGATTTGAGTACCAGTTGGGATTTCAACGGTTTGTCCACCGAAAGGGCTTGGACCAGTAGATATAGTAAAGACGGGATGTATTATTCTAACGATGCCGAATTGACGAACGGTTTGTATCAAACGGACGTGGAAGGGGTAAGCAGCATCGAATTCACTTCCCCGATCAACGATTATACGCTGGCGTATTACAGTCCGCTTTTGGAAATTGATTTGCGAATGTATACCAAAGATAACGACAATATCGAAGACGTTATCGTATCGTATACGACGGAAGACCCCAACGTATGGTATAGCGTTTCCGTGAACGAAAAAGCGTTTATTTCTTACGATTATACGCCTTCCTACGAACATATTATTTTCCTTCCTATGTATGCGGAAGAAACGTGGAATTCGGACAAAGAACTCAACAGCTGGATCAACCAGATTCGCGTAGAAATTAAGGCAAAAGAAGGCACTACGTTAGACGGTAATTTCGGACTTAGCTACGTGCGTTCGACCTTCGATACGCGACACGTTAATAATAACTCGATTTTCATTTCCTCCCTTCGTCAGGATTACGATTATACGGGGGATATCGAGTACGTAAAACAAAATATTACCAAAGCGCGTAAGGCGATGAATTTCTATATGGAAATGTACGACGAGGAAAGACATTTAAACGATCAATCCTATCTCGTTGGACATGATTCGGATAAGAGTTCTTTCGATAAATACGAACGGGTTGCGATGACCTTAGCAAACGGCTATTGGGATATTTCGTTTATGACGAAGTTTGATTTCCATACTAACGTATATTTCTATAAAGCGCTCGTCGATTTGGCGTATTTGGAAGATATTCTGCTCAAAAACGGCGTCAGCGTGGATAAGAGCGCGGCGACGATAAAAACGGCGGATAGAAATTTCCGCATCGGCACGCGGGATTATGGCTATACGGCGGCTTCCTTAAAGCAGATTGCTAGCGACGTGTTGACTGCGCTTCGTCAACCCATTAACAACGCGGATAAGACGGGGTTCTGGGATCCGACGAACGGGCGTTTTGTAAGTGGGTATAGCGACGTGGATGAAAAATGGTGCGACTTTGGACATACCGTTTGGAATATGGAAGCTATCTATTACGGCGTAGCAACCGACGCGCAGGCGAAATCGATTATGGATTGGATCAGTGGGAAACGTACGGTTGCGGCCGATCAATACGGCTCGCAGGGCAAGGATATTTATTTCTTCGAATTTGCGCCTCGCGTAAATACGTATAGTGCTAAAAATCAAAGCGACCTTTCCATTTTTAACGGTTCTTATCAAAACTCCGACTGTGTATATGGGAAAACGCAGGTACAAAACGGCGGCGCAATTATGTATACCAGCTTCTTCGATTTGATGGCGCGTATGGACACGTACGGCGCGGATAACGCGTTTGGGCGTCTTATGAGTATCAAAGATTGGTATATGGATATCTACGATTATTACGTATCCAGCAAAAATTACAACAAGAACCCCAACCGTTTCTACTGGGATTATTATGAAAACGAACAGTGGGATGCAAACGGGGACGGAAAAGGCGATTATTACGCGTTGCAAAACGGTATTATGGGTACGAACGAAAGAGATATAGGCCCGAACGGGGTCATGGGTATCGACGGGGAATTCCTCGAATCGTTCCTGATGGTTTCCGCAATTCCTTACGGGTTCTTCGGTATCGATACGGAAAACGGCAACACCTTGAAGATCGAGCCTTCCTTGCCCAGTCAGTTAAGTTATTGGGGGATGGAAAATCTTTCCTATAACAAGGTAAAATACGATTTGACGATTTTTGAAAATTCCGTCCGCATCGACTCGGTTAGAGGGAACGCAACGGGTATTGAAGTGCAGGTTACGTTGAAAGCAAACGGGAACAGTCCTAAGGTTTACGTCAACGGAAGACAGACCTCGAACTACGTTCTTAAAAACGGCAAAGTTACGGTAAGCGTACCGCTTAGCTCGGTTACCGTAGAAGTAAAATAAAAAATATAGAATAAGGAGAAATAAAATGAGAAAATTTAGCTATGTAATGATGGGTGCATTGACGGCGGCTTCGATTTTTGCATTTTCGGGTTGCGGCAGCGGGGAAATTCCCGATAACGTCGTAATGGACGAATACAAAATTACGATCGCTTGTCAATCGGATGAAGGCGAACAGGTGGTCCTTGAAAAATTGATCGCTGCGTACGAAAAGAAAAATCCCAACGTTGAGATCGAATTGGAAACCTTTACTGGTCAGGATTTCGAAGTCTTTATGAACGGCGTATCGCAGGACGAGGCAAACTCTCCCAACATCATTTGGACGTCCGATTCGTACCACGCAAGATGGGAACAATACTTCACCGATCTTCGTCCTTTCTATGAACGCTCTGCGGAAACCGATTACAGCCTCTATTACGAGTCTATGCTCGATACGGCGGCGATCAACGGTAAATTTAAGCCTACTAAGAACTATAAAGGTTCGTTTAGAAGCGACGATTTGGATACTTCCGACGGGTTGGAAGAATATTACGAACATTCGCAGTACGGTATCTATTTTGCGCCCAGAGATTATAACAAGCCCACCATTTTGTGCAACACGGCGTTGCTTGAAATGCTGGATACGCAATACGAAACCTATTATAAGGCAAAGACGGGGGCTTCTGCAATGCCTGCCGATTACGTTTCCACGACCGTAAGATTAAACGGCATCGTTGAAGACGAAGATTGGGACGAATTGACCGACCTTTTCACCTTCTCCAAGACGATTGCGGATAGAATTCAATACGTTGTTTCCTATGCGGAGTCTTTGGGTACGAAAGGGCAAAAGGTAAAGGCGCAATGGCAAAACAAGACCGTGCTCGATTTGAAGCTCGATTGGGAACCTTCTTACGTAACGATTCTCAACGCAATGGGCGTTGACAATATTATCGCCAGCGACGGTACGTTAAATCTTTCGGCGCATAAGGACGCATTGGAAGAATTGCACGGATATTTGTACGCGCAAAACAATCTCTATTATGCAGGGGAGGCAGACACCAACTTTAAAGACGGCGATACGCTGATGAAGGTAGTATCCAGACCTGCCCTTATCGCAGCGGAGAAGAATCTCAGCGATATTCACAAGGAGTATTGTAACAAATATAACAAAGCTCCCTTGCAGGCAATTCAGATTCCCACGGACGCCATTGCAGCGGGTTGCTCTGGGTATGCAATCAACAGCATTTACCACGGCAAGACCATCGAGGTGGACGGCGTAAAGAAGAGTTACGACGATTTGTGCTGGGATTTCATCAAGTTCATTATCACGGAAGAAGGACAGGAAGTCGCAGGTGCTACGGGTAACAATATTCCTATCTTAAAATCCTTGTATACCGAGACCAAGGACGGCGGTACGCCCGCTTGGAGAAGTATTTCTACGTTTGCAGGTATGGACCACGACGCTTGGGCTACTGGGGAAGACTTGGTACAAAATTGGTACAATATTTATAAGAGCAATTACAGAATCAAGTTTAGAGATACGGTTGCCACGTTCTTCCGTAAATTCAAAATGAAAACGTATTCTAAAGGTTCGCTTACGGAGTTAATCAAAGAAACGAACGACAATTATAACGCGGCAAACCCGAAAGGCAATCTTCGTTAATACGTAATAAAAATCTTACTATAATCCTAACAAAAGGAGAAAAAAAACAATGAACAAAGAAATTGCTTCATTGCCGGAAGGAAAAGAGAAGGGCAAAGCAGCGCGGTTTTTGAAGAAAAACGTGCCGTGCTGGCTGTACGTAGTGCCTGTATTGATAGGTATCGTCTGTTTTACCATTATCCCTATGGTAACGTCGCTTATCTATTCATTCCGCGGTTATTATAACCCCGAACTTCGCGGTTCGGCGAAGGAAGGTGGGTTTAGTTTTGACAACTTTTCCTACTTCTTCAAATCGGGCTCCGCATACGGTTTGGACACCTTTTTGACGTCTATCGGTATTACGTTTGCGTTTACCATCGTCAGCTTGGCGTTGCAGATTCTCGGCTCGTATATCGTGGCGCTTTTCCTCAATCAAAAGACGAAAGGGATTAAGTCTTTCCGTATTTTGTATTACTTGCCCAATCTGATTCCTGCCGTTGCAGGTACGATGCTGTGGGCGAATATGACCAGAACGGACGGCGGGTATCTCAATACTATATTAGAAGCGGTTGGTTTGCCGGCGTACACTTGGTACGAGGCGGAAGACTCCGTTTTAATAACGCTATTGTTCGTCAACGTATTCAGTTGGGGCGGTACGGCGATTATGTGGCTTTCGCAGATGCAAAACATCCCTGCGGAAATGTACGAATCAGCAGACCTCGACGGGGCGAATTATTTCCAAAAAACCTTTAAGATTACGATCCCGATGTCCACGGCGATGATGTTCTACGTTATCGTAACCAGTATGATCGGCGGTATTCAGGCGTTCACCAACGTAAAACCTTTGTATGAAAGGTTCCAAACGTCTAATTTGCGTTTTATCGTCGTTTACATATACGACCTTGCGTTCGGTACAATCGAAAACGGTATGAGCAAAGCCTGCGCGCTTTCCTGGATATTGTTCGTAATCATCGCGCTTATGACATTGATACTCTTTAAAACGAGTAAAAAGTGGGTGTATTACGGAGAGGAGGTGTA
>JAZUCW010000085.1:0-2081 GCA_045639305.1 Candidatus Scatosoma sp. | reverse complement strand
AGAACGACATGGCTACGATCCGACTTTAAGGGAGCAAAGTTTTGTCCTTAATATCCTCGCTTTTGTTCATTACGACAAGGTAAGGAGAGGAAAAGTCCAATTCCTTTAAAGTGGATAGGGTTGTTTCCAGCTGCATATCGTATTCGCCCATAGCGTCGCAGACGATAAGGGCAAGGTCGCAAGATAATGCGCTTTCCAACGTGGATTTAAAGGCTTCGATAAGGTTATGAGGCAAATCTTGCAAAAAACCGACCGTATCAACGAGTAAAAATTCTACGCCGTCAATCGTAAAACTGCGCGCCGTAGGGTCGAGGGTAGCAAACAACTCGTTTTTCACGTACACGTCCGCGCCCGTCAAAAGATTCATTAAAGTAGATTTTCCCGTGTTGGTATAGCCGACCAAAGCAATCGTTTTTACGTTCGTCTTTTTTCGCCTAGCCGTTTGTAAAGAACGGCGTTTTTCCGTTTCTTTTAAGCGACTTTCCAGGTATTTCAACCGTCCGCGGATATACCGCCTGTCCGTTTCCAATTTCGTTTCCCCAGGACCGCGCGTACCCACGCCGCCCCCAAGACGGGAAAGGGCTTCGCCTTTGCCTTTCAAACGGGGATACATATATTTTAATTGTGCCAATTCAACCTGCAATTTGCCTTCGTTGCTCTTGGCGTTGCGGGCAAATATATCCAAAATCAACGTAGTGCGGTCGATGACTTTTCTATCGTTTAACGCCGCGGAGATATTTAACGTCTGAGAGGGGGATAATTCGCCGTTAAAAAGGACGGTAATATCCTCTAAACCTTCCAATCGCTCGTTTAATTCTGCCAGTTTTCCGCCCCCGATAAAGGTAGCGGCGTTGATTTCTCGAACGTTTTGATAAATCGTTCCCGCATACACCGCGCCTGCGCTTTCGATTAATGATACGGCTTCCGCTTGCAAAACCTTGTATTTATCGGCGTTTTCTCGGGTAATCGGCTGAATTATATAAATTTTTTCTAACGTATTGTCAATAGTTTCGTGCATATATGCTCAATCGTCCGTTTCTTCTTGGCGCAATTTTACGGCGCTTGCAACCTTTCTGCGGTTTTCTTCCGTGATCGCCGCGTAGTGTTTTTTCGTCGTATTGACGTCGCGGTGCCCTAAAACGTCTGCTACGATATAAATATCCTGCGTTTCGTTGTAAAGGCGGGTGCCGTAGGTACTGCGAAGCTTATGCGGTGTAATTTTTTTGAGAGGGGAAACGATTTTACTGTATTTTTTTACGAGAATTTCTACCGAACGGACGTTAATGCGTTTGTATTGCATGGAAAGGAAAAACGCGTTTTCCGTCTCGGGAACTTTCGGGTCGTTATTTTTCTCAGCGATATATTCCTGCAAAGCGTATTTGACTTCGTCGGAAAAATACAAAATTGCCTGATTACCGCCTTTTCTCGTAACGAGGAAGGAGTTTTCTTCAAAATCGAAACTGTCGTTATCCAAACCGACCAATTCGCTGATACGGATTCCCGTACCCAAAAAGAGGGTAAGGATGGCGGTATCTCGAATTTTCGTCTTATTATGATATCCAACGGCGTGTTTCGATAACCCCGCGCCCGTTTCCGCTACGTCAATTAAATCGGAAACTTCGTCAGCATCCAGGCGGATAATTTCCTTATCGTGTAATTTTGGCGTGGAAACCTTTGCCGAATTGTCTTTTTCAATCATCCCTTTATTAAAAAAGTACTTGAACATAGCCCGTACGGCAGATAATTTTCTAGCCTTCGCTCGTTCGTCGCAGGATAAAGACTTGTCGCGGAAGCGATAGTGGGATAAATAGCTTAAGAAAAACTCAATATCTTGATGGGTAACCGCCTCCAAATGCTCTAACGTCAAATCAAGCACGTCAAAATTTCTAAACTTCCGTTTGCAGAGAAAGTCGAAAAAAATGCGCAAATCATAAGCGTATTTCAAACGAGTCTGTGCGCTTGTGCGGGTTTCTACCCCGATAAAATAATCGCTGCAAAACGAGGGGAGTTCTTCCAAAAGCTCGGCGATTTTATCAAAATCATTAATATTACGCGTGGTATAATAGTTATCTTTTTTCATA
>JAZUCW010000084.1:0-8686 GCA_045639305.1 Candidatus Scatosoma sp. | reverse complement strand
GTGTTATCGGGTGTTCGCGCGAGGAGCGAGAAAACCTTTCTTGGGCAGAGGGCGAAGGTTGGCGAGCGACGACGCTTTGACAACTTGGTTGTCAATACCACTTCGCCGTATCTCGTTTTTCTTTGTCTGCGGCGAAGAATAAGAGTTCCCGCGTTATCGGGTGTTCGCGCGAGGAGCGAGAAAACCGTGATTGAAAAGAAAGGCGAAGGTTGGCGAGCGACGACGCTTTGACGGCTTGCCGTCAATATATTCGCCCCAGCCAAAACGGTATGCCTTTTTTCGTGCTCTTGGCGCGAAGGGTGAGAGTTCCCGCATTATCGGGTGTTCGCGCGAGGAGCGAGAAAGACGGTGGTATGGGCAGAGGGCGAAGGTTGGCGAGCGACGACGCTTTGACGGCTTGCCGTCAATATATTCGCCCCAGCCAAAACGGTATCTCGTTTTTCTTTGTCTGCGGCGAAGGGTGAGAGTTCCCGTATTATCGGGTGTTCGCGCGAGGAGCGAGAAATCCTTTCTTGGGTAGAGGGCGAAGGTTGGCGAGCGACGACGCTTTGACAACTTGGTTGTCAAAACCACTTCGCCCGTATCTCGTTTTTCTTTGTCTGCGGCGAAGAATAAGAGTTCCCGTATTATCGGGTGTTCGCGCGAGGAGCGAGAAAACCGTGATTGAAAAGAAAGGCGAAGGTTGGCGACTGTTAGGGCGTGCGGTTACGCGCGCGAGAAAAAAAGTAAAATAAATTTTTCCTAAAGTACTTGCGGTGGGTGGAAAAATATGTTACAATAGAGAAAACTCTTTAAATTTAAGGCAGTTTTAATGAAAAACAGTAAGGAGAAAGGTTATGGAGAATTCGGAACATAATTTTGATGGGGTAGAAACCTCTACCGAAACTGTGTGCGAAGGGGCGGAAAAATGCGCGAAAAAAGAAAACGCGTTTTTCAAACTGGTTGGGTTTAGTAAGGCGAAGAACACGACGGTAAAAACGGAGTTTATTGCGGGTATCGTTACGTTCTTGGCAATGGCGTATATCTTGACGGTCAACCCTAACCAAATCTTGTATGCAGGTACGGAAGACGGCAGATGGTCTTCCCTCTTTATGGCAACGGCTTTTGGTGCGATTATTGGTACGCTGCTTATGGCGTTCCTTGCAAAAATGCCTTTGGCACAGGCTTCTGGTATGGGGCTTAACTCGCTATTAGGCGGTGTAATCGGCGGCGGCGTTGGTTCCTTTGCGTATGAATTTAATTTTACCATAGGGCAAGGCTTTATGATGGTACTTATTTCGGGTATTATCTTTGCGTTGTTGTCCTTGATTCAGATTAAAGGTAAGACCTTCCGCGAACTCGTATTCGACGGGATGCCCGTGGCGATTAGAAGTGCGATTTCCGTTGGTATCGGTTTGTTTATTGCGTATATCGGTTTCCAAAACGCAAAGGTAATCGTTTCTAACGAATACACGCAAATTGCGTTGGTTGATTTCACGAATTGGTCTACGGGTCTGCCGCAACAGGCGGTGGTTGCTTTCGTTGGGTTGTTCTTAATTGCGATTTTGGACAAGCTGAACGTGAAAGGCTCGGTTATTATCGGTATTTTGGGCGCAGCGATTATAGGTATCCCTATGGGCGTTACGCAGCTTTCCGTCCTTAGCGGTGGCAACGGCGTTTCTTGGAAGTTCTGGAATAACTTTGCGAACTTCTTCTCCGTTGGCGAAAACAGCGTATTCGGTTCGTTTACCAGTGTATTTAGCACGGGTTTCCCCGCAGGTTCGCTCTTTACCGTAATCATGATTATTATGACGATGTGTATGATCGATATGTTCGATACGATGGGTACGATCGTTGGTTGTTGCGGCGGAAATAGAATCCTTTCCGACGAAAACGATAAGCCGCATAATTACGGAAAAATTATGATTTCCGACTCGATTGCAACCTGTACGGGTGCTATGCTCGGTACGTCTACGGTTACGACGTTCGTTGAATCGGGTGCAGGTGTTTCCGCAGGCGGTAGAACGGGTTTGACGGCGCTTACGACGGCTTGCATGTTCTTCCTTGCTCTTTTCATTATGCCCGTATTCGCGGCGATTCCCAGCGCGGCGGCGGCTTCGGCGCTTATCTACGTTGGCGTTTTGATGATGAAAAATAACGTGAAGAATATCGATTTCAAAAATGCAATCAACGCAACGGCTGCATTCCTTACGATTGCCGTTATGGTGCTTTCCTATTCGATTACCAAAGGGATTGGTATCGGTATGGTTTCCTATACGTTGATGTCGATTTTTGCATACCTCGTAGAACTTGTTAAATATGCGATTACGAAGAAGGAAAAGCCCGTTTGGGACGTTTCCGTCGTGGCAATCGTGGTAACGGTGCTCTTTGTCGTTTATTTCTTCGTGCCTACCGTTCTTTAAGGCTGATAAAGAATCGATTAAATAAAACGATTTAATGCGTTGTAGGTGGTTTTACTATGGAGAAAGAAGAAAAGATTAGTCAGTATTACGATAAGGCGAAAACCGTTTTAATTGCCGAAGAGGAAGTCAAGGCTGCCGTAAAAAAGGCGGGCGAGTGGATTGACGGGATTTACGACGGTAGACCGATTTTACTCGTTAGTATTTTAAAGGGCGCGTTCGTGTTTTTGGCGGATTTGTGCCGTGCGGTGCGCGTGCCTTGCGAAATCGGGTTTATGTGCGCAAAAAGTTATTATAGCGGTACGCAGTCGTCCGGCGTCGTGCAAATCACGATGGATTTGTCGCAAGATATCAGCGGGTATCACGTGGTGATTGTGGAAGATATTATTGATACGGGTCGCACTTTAAACGACGTCGTTAAATTATTGAAAGCGCGCAAACCCTTATCTTTGCGGGTGGTTACCTTGCTTGATAAACCCTCGCGCAGAATCGTGGACTTTAAAGCGGACTATTCGCTGTTCACGATTCCCGACGAGTTCGTGGTGGGGTATGGGCTTGATTGCGCAGAGCAATATAGAGGCTTGCCCTACATTGGGGTTTTTAAAGAATAAGAAGAAAAGCTGCGGAAAAATTCCGTGGCTTTTTTTGCGAAAAAAATGAAGTGAAAGGATAAATTTTGGGGTTTTTTTTGGTTGCAATTTTTTCTTTTTAGCGGTATACTTTAAGAGTAATAATTTTAGGGAGTACAAAGGAGTAAAAAGATGGAAAAATATATCCCCGTGGTAGTGATAAAAGAACTGTCGGAAACGGATAAAATTTTGAGTGCGCTTAAAAATAACGGAATTGCTTGTGCGGAGATTACGTTCCGTACGGCTTGTGCGGCGGAGGCGATTGCGTACGCTTGCAAAAACTATCCCGATATGCTGATTGGCGCGGGTACGGTTATCAATGCAAAGCAGTGCAAAGAGGCGTTGCAAGCGGGTGCGAAGTTTATCGTATCGCCCGGTCTTTCCGTAGCGGTTGCAAAGATTTGTAACAAGAAAAATATTCCCTATTATCCCGGTTGCGTAACGCCGACGGAGATTATGGCGGCGTTGGAGCTTGGGATTACGACGGTGAAGTTTTTCCCTGCGAACGTATACGGGGGCTTAAAGGCAATGAAAGCTTTGGCTGCACCTTTCCCGCAGATAAAGTTTATCCCTACGGGCGGCGTGGATAGAAGCAATATCGACGAGTTTTTGGCTTGGGATAAAATCGCGGCGATCGGCGGGAGCTTTTTCGTGAAAGAGGCGTTGGAAAATGCGCAATAAAGAAACGATTCGTAAAGAGGTCGTTGGATTTCTTTTCATGGTTTTGGGCTGTATTGCCTACGGGTCGAGCACCAGTCTTTTCCTCGCGCCAAACACGATTGTTGCGGGTGGTGCGACGGGCGTTGCCGTGTTAATTAACCATTTTGTAAAGAGTTTTCCTATCGGTATGCTGACGATTGCTATCAACCTGCCGATTTTGCTGTTGGGGTTAAAATATCAAGGTTGGAGGTTTATCGTTCGTTGTCTTTTGACGATCGTAACGCTCGGCGTGGTTACCGACCTTTTGGCGTTTTTGCCGCCCTTGACGGACGACGGGATTTTGGCTTCGCTCTACGGCGGGGTTTGCCAAGGCGTAGGGATAGGCTTGTTCGTTCGTTATCAGTTTTCCAGCGGCGGGACGGAGCTTTTGGGGCGGGTGTTGACCCGTTGGGTTAAGGTTTTGAGTATTCCCGTTTGCGTGGGGATATTGGACGGCGCAATCGTGATTTTGGGTGCGGTGGTGTTGCGAGAACCTGCGAATATGTTGCACGCGCTCATCGTCGTGTTCGTTAGCACGAAGGTGTCCGAACTGGTGTTGACGGGCTTGGAAAAATCAAAAATGTGTATTATCATCACGGACAAGGGTGAAGAGATTTCAAAAACCTTGCTTGAAAGCAGTCCGCGCGGGGTTACGATGTTGGAAGGCGAGGGTATGTATACGCATAACGAGCATGACGTGCTGTTGACCTGTGTAAAAAACAACCAGCTTTCGCACTTGAAACAGGTTGTAAAAAGTATTGATGAAAAGGCTTTTATTATCATTAACGAGTCGGTTGAGGTCCGCGGTAAGGGCTTTAAGTCGTTAAATGAGGAAAGTAAATAAGGAGTAAAAAAAATGAAGAAGGTAGTAACGTTTGGCGAATTGATGTTGAGATTGGCACCGATGGGGTATTTGCGTTTCGTGCAAAGTGAAAATTACGAGGCAACGTTCGGCGGTGCGGAGGCAAACGTGGCGGTGTCTTTGGCGAATTACGGCGAAGACGTTGCGTTCGTAACCAAATTGCCTAGCCACGAAATCGGACAGGCGGCGGTGAATTCGTTGCGTAAATTCGGCGTCGATACGACGAAAATCGTGCGCGGCGGGGAAAGAGTCGGTATTTACTATTGCGAAAAAGGGGCTTCCCAGCGTCCCTCTAAGGTAATTTACGACAGAGCGCACAGCTCGATTGCAACGGCAAAGAAAGAGGATTTTGATTGGGATAAAATTTTCGAAGGCGTGAAATGGTTCCACTTCACGGGGATTACGCCCGCGCTTTCCGACGAAACGGCGGAGATTTGCGAAATCGCTTGCCAAAAGGCAAAGGAAAAGAATATCACGATTTCCTGCGATTTGAATTTTAGAAAGAAACTTTGGAGCAAAGAAAAAGCCGGGCAAGTCATGGGCAAACTTTGTAGCTATATCGATTATTGTATCGCCAACGAAGAGGACGCGAAAGACGTGTTCGGGATTGAGGCGGATAATACGGATATCTACGGCGGCAAGCTGGATAAGGAAGGGTATATCTCCGTTGCAAAGAAATTGACGGAACGCTTTGATTTTAAAGGCGTAGCGATTACTTTGCGTGAAAGCAAGAGCGCGAACGACAACGACTGGTCGGGGATGTTGTATACGGACGGAAAGGCGCATTTTTCCAAGAAATATTCGATGCATATCGTGGACAGAGTGGGCGGCGGCGACAGCTTTGGCGGCGGCTTGATTTACAGTTTGTTAAACGGGAAAGAGTCGCAGGCGGCAATTGAGTTTGCGGTAGCGGCAAGCTGTTTGAAACACTCGATTGAAGGGGATTATAATATGGTCTCCGTTGCGGAAGTTATGAACCTTGCAGGCGGTGACGCAAGCGGCAGAGTGCAAAGATAAATTCGGCAAGCTGAGCTTGCAGGCGGTCTTGTCTATCCTTCCGTCGTACTGCGGGGTTAGCGTCATTGCGAGGAGTGAAACGACGAAGCAATCTCAAAACAGCTCCCTTTGCGCAAGGGAGCTGTTTTATTTTTAGATGCTTTGGGTAACGGCGGGAGGATGCTATCCGCCCCTACGATACGTCGTTTAAAGCCTCTACGTTAAACGTTCGGTGCAGAGGAATTTTCCAAAACCCCATAGGCAGGTACGAGATGAAATAAGATATTTCCCGTGATAAATTTTTTTTTTGCAATCCTGCTTTCATCCGTTGACAAAGGAAAAAAAAGGGAGTATACTATAAAAAAACGGGTGAGGCGTATAAAAATGCTGTTATATTATATCCGACACGGAGACCCTATTTACAACCCCGATTCGTTGACGGAATTGGGGCATAAGCAAGCCCAAGCGCTCGTTGAAAGAACTTCTTTAAACGGGTTTGACGAAATCTATTGTTCTACCTCTATGCGCGCGCAAATGACGGCGCAGCCGACCTGCGAAAGACTGAAAAAAGAGAAGATTTTGCTCGATTGGACGAACGAGGCGTACGTGTACGAGGAGTTTGGGCTTAAAGACGAAAACGGAGTACATAATTGGGCGTTTTTCCAACCGAAGTATTTGGAGAAATTTACCTCGGAAGAGGTGCTTACATTTGGGAAAAAGTGGTACGAACACCCCGATTTTAAAACGCTTTCCTTCCGCGCGGGCGTGGAGAGAGTGGATAGAGAAACGGACGAATTTTTGCTTTCGCTCGGCTATAAACACGATAGAGAACATAACCGTTACGAAATTGTAAACGGCAACGAAAAGCGGGTAGCGCTGTTTGCCCACCACGGGTTCGGGATTGCCTTTTTAAGCAGCGTTTTGGATATTCCCTATCCTCTGTTTGCCGCCCATTTTGATTTTATGCTCTCTTGCGTTTCGGTTATCAAATTTGAAGAAAGAAACGGCTTTGCCTATGCCAAAGTATTGCAGCTTTCGAACGATTCCCACCTTTTCAAAGCGGGGATATCGACGGAATATAACGGGGTAAAAATATGAAAAGTACAAGAAAACTCGTCTATTGCGCGGCGTTTGCGGCGCTTTGCTGTTTAACCACCTATCTTTTGGCGTTTCCTTTCCCCGGCGGAGTGGGGTACTTTAACGTGGGCGATACGATCGTGTTGCTTGCGGGCTGGTGTTTAGGACCTTGGCTGGGCGGCGTTGCGGCAGGCGTGGGCAGCGCGTTGGCGGATATGATGGGGGGCTATATGCTCTACTCGCCTGCGACCCTCGTGATAAAGGGCGGCGTTGCGGTCATCGCGTATTTTCTGTGGCGATTGATTCGTCTGATTTTGAAAAAAGAAAAACTGGATTTTTTATTCCGTATTTTGGCGGCGGTGGTCGCGGAACTCTTTATGGTGCTTGGATATTTCCTTTACGAAACGCTCTTGTACGGCTTTGCAGGCGCGGCGGGGAGCGTCGTTGGGAACCTGATGCAAGGCTTGGTCGGTGGGGTTGGCGGTGTTGTGCTCGTTCTTCTCTTGCGTTCCATTCCCTTTATTAAAAAGACTTTCCCGAAACTGTATTAAAAAGTATTCCCTCTCGCAAAAGCGAGGGGGATTTTTTCGTAGGAAACGGCTACGGGCGTTCGTGGGCGCAGTATAGGGAGGGCAATAAAAGGAAAAAGGGGAAGAAGGGGTGAAAATATTTACCGCGCAGGTGAGAGAATTTATTGAAAATACTTGACTTGCGCTTGCCTTTCGTGTATAATAGTGAAAGTGGGGTGCTTGCGACGATTTATTTTTTTGTCGCGCACACGCACGCGAAGGCAGGTTTTTATGAGACAGACGAAAGAGAAAAAACCAATCTTTACGGGAATTTTTGCGCGTTCGTTTCACGTGGGGAGCAACGGGCTGGTTTCGACTCGCGTAAAACAGGCTCTTTGCGGGAAAAATACGAAATAAAGGGTGGAGTGCAGCGAAAAAGCGAGCGCTCCATTTTGATTTTAAAAAAGCTTTTTTGAAAGGAGACGGTATGAGTAAAGTCGGTATTTTAATGGGTAGTAAATCGGATTTCGACGTGGTAAAACCTGCGGTAGCCGTATTGAAAAAATTCGGCGTGGAAACGGAGGTACGCGTGATTTCTGCGCACCGTACGCCTGACGAGGCGCATGAATTTGCGTCTACGGCAAGGGAAAAGGGTATGGAAGTTTTAATTTGTGCGGCGGGGAAAGCGGCGCATCTTGGCGGTGTTATCGCGGCGCTTACGACCTTGCCCGTCATCGGGTTGCCCGTAAAAACGGATATGATGGGCGGTTTGGATAGCTTGCTTTCTATCGTACAGATGCCTGCGGGGATTCCCGTAGCGACCGTCGGGGTCAACGGCGGGGAGAATGCGGGCTTGCTTGCGTTGCAGATTTTGGGGATTAAATATCCTGAAATTGCAGACAAACTTGCCGAATACAAAGAAGCGATGAAAACGAAAATCAACGCGGACGACAAAGCGTTGCAAGAAATGCTTTAATATCGATTGTAAGAAAGAACGGAGAGGATAAATACTATGGCGGTACTTGGTATTTTCGGTACGGAAACGGCGGACGTCGCTTCTAGTATCTACTACGGATTATATGCCCTGCAACACCGTGGACAGGCAAGCTGCGGTATCGTTGTCAACGACGACGGCGTTTTCCACGCCTATAAAGATTCGGGGCTTGTCAACGAAGTCTTTACGCAAAACGTTTTGCGCGGCTTGGGGTTAGGACAGATCGCCGTCGGTAACGTGCGTTACGGTACGTCGGACACGAAAGACCGTATCAACGCCGAGCCGATTGTGGTAAACCACAGCAAGGGGCGTATGGCAATTTCACTCGATGGGAAACTCGTCAACGGCGCTGAGCTGAAAAACGAAATGGAATTGAAAGGTTCGATTTTCCATACGGGAAACGACGCGGAAATTATTTCCGCCGTCATCATTCACGAACGTATCCATTCCTCGTCTATCGAAGAGGCGGTTTGCAAAGCGGTTGCGCGTTTGGACGGGGCGTTTTCGCTGATTATTATGTC
>JAZUCW010000083.1:0-34441 GCA_045639305.1 Candidatus Scatosoma sp. | reverse complement strand
ATAAAATAAAATAGTTATCCACATAGGTTATAAACAAGTGGATAACTTACTGCACAGCAAAGTGGAAGAAATAAAAAAGCATGAAAAAAAAGTTTGCTATTTTTGTAAAAAGATGGTATAATGGATTTTACTATGAAAAGTTTAGATATTGAAAACATATACAAAGAAAAAGTATTAGGCGACGGAAAGGAAAAATTAGAAGAATTCCGCGCAATGCTGTTAGAATACAACAAAAAATACAATCTTACGACGATTTTAGAAGAAAAAGATATGTATTATAAGCATTTTTTAGACAGCGCGGCGGGAATGGAGTTGTTTAAAAAAGACGCGTTCGTGGCAGAGATTGGTTCAGGGGCTGGGTTTCCTTCTATCGTTTTAAAAATATTGCGTGAAGATTTAAAGTTCGACCTTTTTGAAAGCGTTGGGAAAAAATGCGAATTTTTAAAAGCGGTTGTGGATAAATTGCACTTAAAAAACGTGCATATTTATAACATTCGTGCCGAGGATGCCGCAAGGGATAAAAAGTATAGAGAAAAATATGATATCGCGACGGCGCGTGCGGTGGCAAGGATGAACACACTTTGCGAATATTGTATGCCTTTCGTAAAGGTGGGAGGAAAATTTGTCGCTTATAAAAGCGGGGATATAAACGAGATAGAAGAGGCGAAAAACGCTTGCGCTATACTGGGCGGAAAAATAAAGGAAATACTGCCCTATTCGTTGCCTGAAAATTATGGGGAAAGGGTGTTGGCTGTCGTGGAAAAAATAAAAAATACCCCTGCTTTGTATCCAAGGGGGCAGGGAAAAGAACGGAAAAATCCTCTTTAAAGAGGATTTTTTGTTTTAAAAATTGACAAATTTTTTAAAAAGTATTTACATTTTTATATTTTGTGATATAATAGAAAAAATTAAAAAGGAGGACCACACAATGGCATCGGAAAAATTTAGCGTAAAATTTGCCGAAACGGACGAAGAAAAAAATGCGGTTTATCGGCTTAGATATAATGATATGCTGTTGGAATATAATGAAGAAGCAAACAATCAAAACGGTTTGGATATTACCGAATACGACGAATACGCGAAAATTATCCTTTGTAAGGATAACGACACGGGCGAAGTCGTAGGGACGTACCGTTTTATTACTTCTAACGATTTACCTGCGGGAAAGAAATTTTTATGCGAGGACGAGTTTAACATAGACGGTTTAAAAGCGACGGGAGAAACGATTGTTGAACTGAGCCGCGCGGTGATTAAAAAAGAATACAGAAACACGACGGTATTGATGCACCTTTTGGGTTACGTCGTGAAATACATAATAGATAACGGATACCGTTATACGATAGGCGAAGCAAGTTTTATGGGTACGGATAAGAGCGTATTTCAAAAGGAATTTTCGTATCTTGCACAATACCACGCGGTAGACGAGCGATATAAAATCAAAGCAAACGAAGAAAAGCAGGTAGAAATTTTAGAAAAGGACGTTTTAGACGAACGCAGTTTAAAACGCAGTTTACCCGCCTTGATAAGAGTCTATATGGAAATGGGTTCGAAATTTTCCAAAGACAGTTTTACCGATTGGGAATTTGGCAGCGTAGACGTTTTCGTTTTATTAGACAGAGAGAATTGCAACTTAAATTATATGCGCAGAATTTTCCGGTTGTAAGACGAACAAAGAAAACAAAAAGACACGGGTTTTTCCGTGTCTTTTTTATTGTTAATCTCGTACCTGGTAGGGGGAAATTATTCTTCGTCTAAATCGTCTTTTTCTTCCGCTTGTACGGTTTTCTTGAAACGGACGAATTCTAACGGGTAATCTTTAAAGGTCAAGCCGCCGTTTTGGTCGGAAAATTTTACTTTGACTTCCAACTTCAACATATTGACGGAGGCTACGATTCCTTTCCCTTCGGGTGTGCCGACTTCTGCGCCGATCTTCGGCATTTTTTTGCCGACTTCTGCATAATAATCGTTTTCATAGCTTAAACAGCACATCAGTCTGCCGCAAAGCCCGCTGATTTTGCCGGGGTTTAAAGAAAGCCCTTGCGTTTTTGCCATTTTTACGCTGACTTTTTTAAATTCGGGCATATTCCCCGCGCAGCAACAAACTCTGCCGCAAGGCGCAAGCCCGCCCAAATATTTCGTTTCATCGCGCGTACCAACCTGCCTAAGTTCGATACGGGTATGGAAGGTGGCGGCGAGGTCTTTGACCAGCTCGCGGAAATCGACGCGGTTTGCCGAAGTAAAGAAAAAAGAAATTTTACTGCCGTCAAAAGCGTATTCGCAATCGACGAGCTTCATATCCAACTTATGCGCGGCGATTTTTTCTCTGCAAATTTGCATCGCCTGCGGGCGTTTTTCTTGGCAGGAGTTATAAAAATCCTTATCTTTTTGCGTGGCAATGCGGACGACGGGTTTTAAAGGAGAAACGACTTCCTCGTCCTCGACTTCTTTTTCAGGGTACGCCACCCAAGCGTATTCTAACCCCCTTGCCGTCTCGACGACAACGGGCATATTCCGTTCGTAAACGTCCCCTTTTTTCGGGGAAAAATAATACAGCTTGCCGCCGTTTTTAAATTTGATACCAACTACTTTAACCATAAAATATCCTTAAACTAAATTATTTATTTTTTGATTGAATTTTTGCCATACAAAGCTCGATACACTGCGGGAATACCGCGTTGAAGGCGAGCTCTTTTTCCGCTTTACCAAGCGCTTCTTGCGCGTAGAACAGGGCGGAAAGCGTATAGCGGTTTGCTACTTTTTTGAGATTTTCTTTTTCTGTTTTTAACAACAGGTTCGTTGTTTTTTGTCCCGTTTTTATGAGGAGCGCGTCTCTAAAGATAAGGCGCAGAGAGGAAAGAAGTTCTTTTGCGTGTTTGCTTTCGCCGATTTGTTTTACCACGACGGGCAGAGCGGAATCGCTTGCAAGACAGAGTAAAAAGGCGTCGGAAAGCAGCGTTTTATAATACCCGCCCTCTAACATGGCTTGCGCTTTTCCGACGTTGCCGTTTGCCGCTGCCGAGCAAAGGACAAGACTGTCGTTTTCGTATTTTTCACCGTAAAAACGGTTCAAACAGGCGGCGATTTCCTCCACGCCAAACGGCGGGATATCCAGCCGTTTCGTACGGGATAGCACGGTGGAAAGCAAGGGATACACGGAGGTTGCGCCAAGCAGGAAATATACCCCCTGCGGCGGTTCTTCCAAAAGTTTTAACAGCTTGTTTTGGGTCTGTACGTTCGCTTCGGAAAAATCGCCGAGTACGAAGACTTTTTTATCCCCCTCAAGAGGTTTTAAGGTACATTCCTCTTTGATTTTTTCCGCGTCCTCGACGGTGAGTTTTTTACCCGATTGCGGGAAAAACAGACAGTCGGAAAAGCTTTCCGTATCGATAAGCCGAGTGATGCGTTCGTTATATTCTTCCCCGTCGAACAGGATTTTTGCAAAGGTTTTCAAGGCAAAACGCAAATTGCGCGTATCTTCTAATAAAAGAAGATAGGCGTGGGAAAGTCGGTTTTCCGCATATTCGGTTGTTAAGAGGCGGTACGCCCGCGTGTTTTGCAATAATTCTTTCATAAAATCCGTTATTTTGTGCGTTGTTTCCTTTTACAAGCCGTTTATAATACCTGCAAAACGAAGAATTTGAGGTATTGCGTTTCCTCTTCGTTTAAAAGCGCAGGGTGGTCGGGGGCTTGGGTGCGCATTTCCAGAACCCGTACCCGTCTGCCGCTTTCCTTTGCCGCGTCGGAAAGCATTTTTTCAAACAGCGGCAGGGTCATGTAATGGGAACAGGAGCAAGTGGCGAGATAGCCGCCGCTTTTGACGAGCTTGATACCCAAAATATTGATGTCTTTATAGCCGCGGTAGGCGTCCTTCGCCTCGTTCGCGCTCTTGCAAAAGGCGGGCGGATCCAAAACCACGAGGTCGTATTGTTCTTTTTCGCTGCGCTTTTGTCTAAGCAGTTCAAAAACGTCCGCTTGCTGTGTTTTTATATTCGTTAAACCGTTCAGCGCGGCGTTTTTTCGTACGTTTTCAAGGGCAAACGCCGAAACGTCTACCGCCGTAACCTCGTTTGCCGTCAGGGCGGCGTTTAAAGAAAACCCGCCGCTGTTGCAAAAACAGTCGAGGACAGTGCCGCCCGTTGCGTAGCGGCGCAAGGCAAAACGGTTTTCCTTTTGGTCAAGGAAATACCCCGTTTTTTGTCCGTTTTTTACGTCCACGGACATCGTTAATCCGTTTTCGATAATCTGCACTTCGTCGGGAACTTCACCGTACAGCACGCCCTTTTCCAAGGGAAGCCCCTCTTTGGCGCGAACGGCGACGTCGCTGCGTTCGAAGATGCCTTTAGGCGAAAAGATTTTTACCAACGCCTCCACGATTTGTTTTTTGCGTTGGTGGATACCGAGCGAAAGACATTGAACAACGAGAATATCCGCGTACTTATCTACGATGAGGGCAGGCAGGTTGTCCGCTTCACCAAAGACGACCCGACAACAGTTTTCATAGCCTAATTTTTTGCGTTGTTCCCAAGCGTCCAAAATTCGCTGATAATAAAAATCGCCCTCGTCCGTTTCGCCATCGCGAATGAAAATGCGGACGAGAATTTTCGAGGCGTGGTTGATATAGCCCTTGCCGATAAACCGCCCGTCGAACGCGCAAACGGAAACGAGCGCACCGTTTTTGTCCTTGCCCTCGATTTTTGCGACTTCGTTGGCAAAAACCCAACTATGCCCGGCAAGCAGCCGCTTTTCTTCGTTCTTTTTCAAATAGACGGTATACGCCATAAAACCCCTCGAAATTCGTTCTTATGTTATAGTATAACATAAACTTTTGAAAAAGTAAAGAGAACGGGGAAATCTTGTCAAGAAAACTTTGTCGATTCGCATGGATAAAAATGGGGATACCATGTACGAAATGAAATAAAACAAGGCTACCGTGTACGAGATGAAAATACCCGCCGATGAGGGCGGGTATGGGTTAGAGATATTCTTTCCACTTCTTTTCAAAACCTTCTTCCGTTTTGATCATTTCATCCAGCAGGGCGAGGATTTCGTCGTTGCCGTCGATGGGCAATTCGCTTGCCGTCGTGCGAAGGGCGGTAATTCCCATCACCGTGCCTTGAATCATCATATCCGCAATATGCGCGCGGGAGTTGTCCGTTAAGGTGCTCATTTTAATCGAGCCCCACATCATCATTTTTTTAAAGGCGCCCGGCTCTTTCAATTCGGTGCCAAGGTTTTTGGCGAGCATTTGCGCTTTGGCAGAAAAGTGTTCGTATTGTTCGTGCTGAGATAAAAGCTCGGTTCTGAGTTCTTCGTCGTCGACAGCGGGCAGGATATCGGAAATCGATTCGAGAGCAAGCTGTGCGTTGCGGTAGATTTCGGAGAGTGCTTCCTCCGGTTTTTTAAAGGGTTTTTGTTCCATGATGCCTCCTTTTTTATAGTGTGCGTAAAAGGCGGGCGGGCAATACTGAAAAATATCGAAAAAATCTTGGATTTTCCTGCAAAAATGCTTGACGAAAAAGAAGGGAATATGGTATAGTGATAGTCGAGCCGATAGAAACGGGCTTTTTTAAGTCGGCATTTTTTCTTGAAAATAAGGAAAAATCCGCGCCTTGGATATTCTTCGAGACTGGAAAGAGGAGGTAAAAACTTTATGTACGCTATCATCGATAACGGCAACAAGCAGTATAAAGTTGCGGAAGGCGACGTTGTAAGAGTTGAAAAACTTGCAGCAGCGGAAGGCGAAACCGTTTCCTTTAAAGTGCTGATGGTTGCTGACGAAAACGGTATCAAGACCGGCGCGGAAGTTGCTTCTGCAAAGGTTACCGCTACGGTCGTTAAGCAGGACAAGGCGAAGAAAATTATCGTCTTTAAGTACAAAGCAAAGAAAAACGAGCGTAAGAAGCAGGGTCACAGACAACCCTTCACCGCAGTTAAAGTTGAAAAAATCGAACTCTAATTGCACGGGCTGCCCTTGATTTAGGGTAAGCAGAAAAAAGATTTTTAAGGAGAAATAAAGATGATTTTTATCAGTTTATTCGCTCATAAAAAAGGTACCGGTTCTTCCCACAACGGGAGAGACAGCGAAGCGAAAAGACTTGGCGTAAAGCGTAGCGACGGCCAGTCGGTTCTCGCAGGGAACATCCTCGTTCGCCAGAGAGGCACGAAGATCCATCCCGGTGCAAACGTTGGTATCGGTAAAGACGATACGTTGTTTGCGCTCGTAGACGGCGTTGTTCGGTATGAAAGAATGGGCAAAGACAGAAAGAAAGCAAGCGTTTATCCCAACGCGTAAATCCGTAAACGGATAACCAACCCGATTTTTCGAAAAGAAAATCGGGTTTTTCTTTTTTTTGCATTGCTATTTTTTTCTACGAGGCGTATAATAGAAGTATGGTGAACAAGTCGGAACAACTTCATACTCCGCAAAAGACGCAAAGCAGCCATTTTAAAGGGGTGCTCTGTATTCTTTTTTCTGCCTTTTTCTATTCGCTGATGAGTTTGTTCGTGCGGCTTGCAGGGGATTTACCCGTCTTTCAAAAATCCTTTTTTAGAAATCTTGTCGCCGCGCTCGTCGCCTTTGTGTTGCTCGTAAAAGACGGGAATTTTAAATGGCAAAAAGGCAACCTTCCCGCCTTGTTGGCGCGCTCGATTGCGGGTACGATCGGGATTGTGTGTAACTTTTACGCCATCGACCATCTGCCCATTTCCGACGCATCGATTTTGAACAAGCTCGCGCCCTTTTTCTCGATCGTTTTTTCGATACTCCTTTTAAAGGAAAAGGCGTCGTGGAAAGAATGGTTGCTTGTCGGCGTAGCCTTTTTAGGCGCGGTGTTTATCGCCAAGCCTTCGTTTGGGTTTTCGCAGGGCGTGCCCGTGCTTGTCGGGGTGCTCGGCGGTATGTCGGCAGGGCTTGCGTACACGTTTGTTCGATATTTAGGGCAGCGCGGCGAACGAAAAGCGGTTATCGTCTTTTTCTTTTCCGCTTTTTCCTGCGTATCCATGCTGCCGATGGTTTTGCTTGATTATCACCCGATGGAAACCATGCAAGTAGTTTGGCTGCTCTTGGCGGGCGTAGCGGCAAGCGGGGCGCAGTTTACCGTAACGGCGGCATATTCGTACGCGCCCGCAAAGGATATTTCCGTTTACGATTATTCGCAAGTGCTATTCGCGGCGGTTTGGGGGGCGGTGTTCCTCTCGCAATATCCCGATTATTGGAGCGTGGCAGGGTACTGTATCATCATTGGCGCGGCGGTTGTCAAATGGCTGACTTCGAAAACGAAACGTAAAAAAGAACAAGCAAAAAACACGGCGGAATAAACCGCCGTGTTTTTCATTTCATCTTTATGCCGATTGTTTGTAAACGAGTTTCGGCGAAGCGCCGTCCGTCAAACATTCTTTCGTGATAACGACCTCTTCTACGTTGTCTTCGGACGGGATTTTGTACATAACGTCCGTCATCACGTTTTCGATAATCGTACGCAAGCCGCGCGCGCCCGTCTTCAAACGGATTGCCGTCTGCGCGATTTCGCGCACCGCGTCGTCCTCTACCGTCAGTTTTACGCCGTCAAAACCGACCAGTTTTTGATACTGCTTGATGATGGCGTTCTTCGGTTCGGTTAAAATCTTAATCAGCGCGTCTTCGCCGAGCGGGTCGAGGTTGACGACGATGGGAAGTCTGCCTACGAATTCGGGAATCAAACCGAATTTCGTCAAATCCTGCGGTTTCACGTCGTCGAGTACCGAATAATCCGCTTCGTTTGCGCCCAAGCGCACCTTTCCGCCAAAGCCGAGGGTGGTGTCGTCCTTGCGGGAGGAAACGATTTTGTCCAGACCTACGAACGCACCGCCGCAGATAAAGAGGATATTCGTCGTGTCGATACGAAGACATTCCTGGTTGGGGTGTTTTCTGCCGCCCTGCGGGGGAACGCTTGCCGTCGTGCTTTCGATAATTTTCAAAAGCGCCTGCTGCACGCCCTCGCCCGATACGTCGCGGGTGATGGAAAGGTTTTCGCTCTTTCTTGCGATTTTATCGATTTCGTCGATATAGATAATGCCGCGTTGTGCGCGTTCGATATCGTAATCGGCGTTTTGGATAAGTTTTAACAAAATATTTTCCACGTCCTCGCCTACGTAGCCCGCTTCGGTAAGCGTGGTTGCGTCGGAGGTTGCGAACGGCACGTTGAGGATTTTGGCAAGGGTCCGCGCAAGCAGGGTTTTACCGCTGCCCGTAGGCCCGAGCAAAAGTACGTTGCTCTTTTCGATTTCGATGCCGTCGTCGTCTTTTTTCTTTGCCGCCGCGCTGGCGTTGATGCGTTTGTAATGGTTGTATACCGCAACGGAAAGGACCCGTTTTGCCTTATCCTGCCCGACGATATACTGATCGAGTTCCGCCTTGATTTCGGCGGGTTTTTTCAAAGGTACTTGCGAAGAGGGCTCTTTGTCGCTGCCCGACCATTCGTCTACCATCGATTTGCAGATTTCCACGCATTCGTCGCAGATACAAGCCCCGTCGGGACCCGTAATAAGACGGCGGGTTTCTTCCTTGGGTTTGCCGCAGAAAGAACAATGCTGATTTTTATTAGACATAGAAAAACTCCAATTCCTTTTTACAATGTAACGATATGCAAGGAAAAAATTTTTTGTGAAAAGAGTTTCATTGCATACCTGTCCCACGCGTTTTGAAAAAGGCGGGGGAATAAAACGCGCAAAACCTACCGTTTTGCGCGCGTATTTTTATTAACCTCTGCTGACGAAAACCTTGTCGATAAGCCCGTATTCTTTTGCTTCGTCCGCCGACAGGTAATTGTCGCGGTCGGTGTCTTTTTCGATGGTTTCGATATCCTTGCCCGTGTTTTTGGAAAGGATAGAATTGAGCTTCGCTTTCGTGCGGAGAATGTGTTCTGCCTGAATTTTGATGTCGCTCGCCTGTCCCTGCGCGCCGCCAAGGGGCTGGTGGATCATAATTTCAGAATTGGGCAACGCATACCGTTTGCCCTTTGCGCCGCTGGAAAGTAAGAACGCGCCCATCGACGCCGCCAAGCCGATACAAATCGTGGATACGTCGCATTTGATATAGTTCATCGTGTCGTAAATCGCCATCCCTGCCGAAACCGAGCCGCCGGGAGAGTTGATATACAAGCTGATATCCTTCGTCGAATCTTTCCCTTCCAGGTAGATAAGCTGCGCGACGACGGTGTTTGCCAAAGCGTCGTTGATTTCACCGCTTAAAAAAATGATGCGGTCGTCCAAAAGACGGGAATACAAATCGTAGGTGCGTTCCCCCGAAGAGGTGCGTTCTACGACGTAGGGAATTAAAACGTTCTTTTCCATAATCGGTCCTTAATTGATTTCGAAACGCACGGCGCGTTTTGCGCTATGCGTTTCGCGTGGGTAAAAGCGCTTTACGCTTCTACGTACATTTCGTTGTTAGCCTTCAAGAAGTCGAACAGCTTCGTGATGACGATATCGCTGCGGATATAATCGAACTGACGAGGGTCCATATTCTTCTTGTATTCTTCCAAGCTCTTTTCTACCGAAGCCGCTTGTTCTGCTACTTTTGCGTCAACTTCTTCTTCCGTTGCTTCAAGGTTTTCGTCCTTGATGATCTGGGAGATGATAAGCTGGTGCATAACGTTCTTCTTTGCTTGGTCTTCGTACTGCTTTCTAAAATCAGCTTCCGTTACCTTCAAGAAGGAGAGGTAATCTTGCAATTTCAAGCCCTGATACATCAACTGATATTCGAATTTTTGAACGATGGAATCGATTTCTCTATCGATCATTGCTTGGGGAATTTCCGCTTCTGCATTTGCTGCGATTGCTTCGAGGATGCTGTTTTCCGTTGCGTCGTTTGCACGGCGGTCTGCTTGCTTTTGCAATCTTTCCGCGGTCTTTGCTTTGTACGCTTCTACCGTTTCGCTGCCCGTAGCTTCCTTGATGAATTCGTCGTTGAGCTTGGGAAGTTCTTTGCCCTGAATCTTGTGTACGGTTACTGCAAAAACAGCCGCTTTGCCCTTCAAGTTTTCTGCCTGATAGTTTTCAGGGAAGGTTACGTTGACGTCTTTCGTTTCGCCTACGTTCATGCCAACGACTTGATCTTCAAAGCCGGGGATGAACTGACCGCTGCCGAGGGTAAGATCAAAGCCTTGCGCTTCGCCGCCGTCGAATTTAACGCCGTCAACCGTACCGACGAAGTCGATGTTGACGATATCGCCGTTTTGTGCTGCTCTGTCGGTGATTTCCACTTTGCGAGCGTTTCTATCCAAAACGCGGTTAAGTTCCGCTTCGATTTCTTCGTCTTTAACAGTATACGCGAATTGCTGAATTTTCATACCCTTGTAGGAGGAAATTTTTACCTCGGGTTTTACTGCAACGATAGCAACGAGGGTTACGCCGTCGTCTTCCAATTTTTCAACGGATACGTCGGGATCGCCAACGAAGGTATATTTTTTGGATTCCTTGTCCAAAACCTTGCCGTAGTTTTCCGAGAAAAGGTTGTTGAGTGCGTCTTCGTAGAATACGCCTTTGCCGTATACGTTTTCGATAACGTTCTTGGGCGCTTTGCCTTTACGGAAGCCGTTGATAGCAAATCTGCCTCTCGTCTTCAAATAAGCGTTCTGTTGCGCTGCTTTCCATTCTTCACCGTCGAATTTGAGGGTGATTTTTACCGTGCTTTTTTCTGCCGCTTTGGTAGTGTGTTTCATAACGTTTCTCCTAAATCTATTGCTGTTTTTTATTTTTTGTTTTACACTGTTTTCTATTTTACCATATTTATTGAAGAAAATAAAGCGTTTTTCGCTCTTTTTCACTCGTTTTTATTTACAATTTCATAAATTTGCGGTATAATTTAAGAAAGAAAAAACCGCTATGGAAAACCTTCGCGCGGAAAAAGGAGGGAGTATGCCACAAGACGCGTTTCACATACGAAGATTGGCTTTCGAGCTGAATACTCTTCTCGTTCACGGGAAGGTAAATCGCATTTCACAGGTCAATAAGGACGAGCTTACCTTTATTATATACACCGGAAAATCGACGGTTAAACTCATTCTCAGCGCAAATGCGTCGAATGCGCGCGTTTGTTTGTCGGCGATAGAGAAAGAGCCTGCGCCCGTTGCGCCCAATTTTTGTATGCTCCTTCGAAAGCATTTGCAAGGCGCGGAGATTTTAGAGGTTCGTCAATACGAATTTGAGCGAATTATCGAAATGGATTTGCATTGCACGACGGATTTTTCCGAAAGCAAACGCACCTTGCATTGCGAGTTGATGGGGAAATATTCCAACGTCGTTTTGACGGAGAACGGCGTAATTTTGGGGGCGTTAAAAACGACCGCCTTGGAGGATTCGTCGAGGCGGATTTTGCTAGCTGGCGCGAGATATCTTTATCCAACGCCGCAGGATAAATTATCACCTTTCGACGGGGCAGGTATTCGTTCACGCTTTAAAAACTATCTTTCTAATCGTGAAAATATAGACGAGGAAACGCTTTCGGAGTTTTTGTTTGAAAACGTTTGCGGATTGGCGTTATCCACCGCAAGAGAGGTGGCTTTGCGTAGCAAAAAAAGCGAAAAACCGCTCTTTGAATTCGTCGGCGAGTTTTGCGAAAACGAGCCTTGCTTGCCCTGCGTGAAAGTGTCAGGCGGCGAGGCGGTGGACTTTTTCGCCTTCCCCGTGTCGGGCGGCGTAAAGACCCCTACCTTGTGGGAAGCGGAGGACGAGTTTTTTACCCGCCGCGAGGGGAAAAAGAGCTTTGCGGATAAAAAGAGAAAGCTGGAAAATCTTGCGCGGGGCTTGAAGAAAAAACAACTGAAAAAATGGCAGGATACGAAAGAGCGCTTGCAAGAGGCGGAAAAAGCGGACGAACTTAGGATAAAAGGCGAGCTATTGACGGCGAATTTGTACCGCGTGGAAAAAGGAAGCGCGGCAATCGAACTGGAAAACTGGTATTCTTCGGATTGCGAGAAGATAAAAATCGCGTTAGACCCCCTCTTATCCCCTGCTAAAAACGCGCAGAAATATTTCAAAAATTATAACAAGCATAAGCGCGCGAAAGAAATTTTGTCGCCGATGCTGCAAGCGGAAGAAAAGGAAATCGCGTATACGGACAGCGTTTTATCCGCCGTAACGAGGGCGGAAACGATGGACGATTTGAAAGAAATCGAACAAGAACTTGCCGAAATGGGCTTGGTAAGATTGCCTCTTGCCCGCGGCGGGAAGAAGAAAGAAATCGTCGTGCCTTTCCGCGAGTACGAGCATAGCGGCATGAAAATTTACGCGGGCAGAAACAATATCCAAAACGACAGATTGCTGCGTTTGTCTTCCCCTGAGGATATATGGCTGCATACGCAAAAATATCACTCCTCGCACGTAATTATCGTTACGCAAGGGGGGCAGGTACGAGATGAAACCCTTTTATACGCGGCAGAGATTTGCGCGTATTATTCGGACGGGCGGGAAGGAGATAAAATCCCCGTGGATTATTGCAAGCGAAAATACGTGAAAAAGCCGAGCAAGAGTAAGGCGGGGTTCGTAACCTATACCGAGTATAAAACGGTGCTCGTTAAACCGAACGCGCACAAAGAATAAAAAAGAACCGACCGCAAAACGGTCGGTTTTGTATTTAGTCGCAAAAGACGGCGACGTTTTTCTTTCGCAGTTTTGCTACGGCGAGATAGAGAGGCGCGCCAAGGGCGTACACCCAAATTGCTTCGGTAAACGCAATCGAGCCCGCATAGGCAAAATAGGCAGCCGTCATAGAAGAATACCCTACTCCCCCGCCGCACAAAAAGACGATGATAAGCGGGATAACCGCTCCGTTAAAAAGGACGGGAAAAATGCCTCCCAAGCCGATTTTTAAGGGGGTGTTTTTCACGGCTCTGCCGATAAGGTAGGTGCAGATTGCCGCCAAAAGCGTCGCTGCCGAGCCGAGAAACACGTCGTAAAAAAGGAAGGGCGAGGCTAGGTTGGTCAGCATACAGCCCACGTATAGCGCAGGGATGGCTTCGATATAAAATAGAGCTAAAATACAAAGCGCCTCTGCGGGACGGACCTGTAAAGGACCGAAGGCGAGGGGCGCAAACGCATACGATAACGCCGTGTACAACGCAGCAACGACGGCTGCGCGACAGAGGCGACGGGTATTAGAAATCCGTTTCATTTGTTTGTCCTCGGTTTTTTTATTTTAAGGAAGTGTTCTACCGAAAACCTTCCTTGCGTTGTTATTATAGCACGATGTTTTTCCGTTTGTCAAACGCTTTTATCGAATTTAGGCGTTTTCTTTTGCTGTTTTTGCGCCCGACGCGCGTTCCCAAAGCAGGGTGGCGAGCCCTTCGGAAAGGGTTTCCGCCATCGTGTATACGAGGTTTAACCTCGTGGTGTTTAAAAGGCCGTAGTTGCTAAGAGATTTTTCCGCAACGATACCCATAATCGCAACGTCGCCGAGCGAGCCCAATTTCTTCCCTGCGCCAGCCCCGGGTAGAAGGGGGGAAGAAGTGATTCGAATCAGCCCAATATCCCCTTTTTCGCCCACAGCGGCGTCTATGGCAAGGATTTGTGAACGGGGATGGGTTTCTTTTAAAAAGGAACGCATATAGGGCAGTTCTTTCGCGGTAACGGGGGCGGATAGCGTGCCGTAAATGAACAAGTCGAGATTTTGCGTTTTGTATTTCAGCATGGACCCGACGATCGGGCCTAAACTGTCGCCGATGGCAAGGTCGCTCCCTACGCAAATAATAACGGGCAAGGCGGAGAATTTATCTGAACGCATACCTGCCCCCCTCGTTTTCTTGTTTAAATCTGCGCGCAGGAGTCTATCGACTGCCATGGCAGCACCGTCGGCTGCTAGTTTATTGTAGACGTGAAAAGAAAAATCCATAACCACCTCGTAGTAAAAAAATAAAAAACCGCTTGTTGAGTATAGCCGATTTTAAAAAAATTAAAACCTTTGAAAAGGGAAAAGTTTATACGCGGGCTTGAAAAATTGCGCGTGATATGGTATAATAAGAAAGGAAAAAGCCTTATAATCGATAAGGAGGTTGCGAGTATGGAAATTTTTGCGGGACTTTGCGCCGTAAAATGGTCGAATTACGTAGTGGACGGCGTCGTTGCGCTCTTCTTGCTTGGTTACGTCATCGTATGCGCAAGGCGGGGGTTTGTCAGTTGTTTGTTCGGGTTTGTTTCCACCCTGCTTGCCTTGGTGGCGGCGATAACCTTGGCAAAGCTCGTTTTAAACGTAACGGGCGGATTGTTCGGGTTGCAAGGTTCGCTAGAAACTTCTTTGACCGCTTCGTTTTCAAAAAAAGAGGGGTTCGATAAGGTAATCCCGCAATCGGGCATCGAGGGCGCTTTGGCGCAACAGAATTTCTCCACGACGATTGCTTCGCTGGTTTTAAAATGGTTTGGCGACGGCGCGGTGGCGGGCACGACGCTCGGGGCGGCGCTGGGAACGGTGGTGGCAAAATTAATTTGTTTGTTGATCGTCGGCGTGGCGTTGTTTATTCTTTGCAAACTGGTATTACATTTCATTAGCAAGTTATTGCAAAAATTAGCGGATAGGCTGTGCGTGCTTGGCGCAGTAAATAGCGTTTTGGGCGCGGTAATCGGTCTCATACAAGGCACGCTGATTGTTAGCGGCGTGTTGGCGGTGTTGACCCTTATCCCCTCGCAAGGGATAGCAAATTTCCTTTCGGAAAGCCTCGTTATCGGATTCTTGTACAACCATAACCCTCTCGTTTGGTTTATCGGCTTGTTTTTATAAGCGCATTTACAATTGCATACCAAAACACGAAAACGCGACTGCAACCAGTCGCGTTTTTATACGGGCAAATCGTCAAATTATGCAGAAAACGAGCTTTTGACACAGTGGATAACTGTGGATAGAAACCTCGCGTTTTGCCAAATAAACGTTTGTTTGTGGATAAAGTGTGGATTTTTCACTATTTTTCGACGCTTTCTGTTTAAAATTATCGTTTTCAACCGCCGTTTACGGCACTTTTCCACCATTGAAAAAAGAATTTTTTTATTGAAAAATTTTAAAAAAAGAAAAGTTATCCACCAAAAACGGCTGTTTTTTGGGTTTTTGTGCGTGAAAGCCTTTAAAATAAAAACTTATCCACAAACTTGGCAAAAAGTTATCCACACATATTTCGCAGGGGGCGTGGACAACCCTAAAATTGTCCACATTTTGGAAAAAATCGGGTATACGCATATACGGTATGAATTTATAATCGTACTTTTCGACAGAAATCGACGGCAAAAAAAAGATAAAAATTGTGGATAAGGCGAAAAATGTGGATAACTTTCCCCTCTGTGGATAAGCCGCTTAGCGAACGCCTTGGAAGCGGATTTTTACCGTGGGGGTGGTATGGGAAAGCAGCGTATTTTTAAAGCGGTGCAACGTTCGGCTTTCTTTTTTTATCAACAGGTCTTGTACGCCGAAGAGATCGCAGCCGCAGGCGCGGGCTTTTTCAAAGACGGAAGAAATTTCGCCGGATAGTTTCTTTTCCGCGGCGGAAAATACGCCTGCGGGCACGTCGCCGCCGTCCGACGTCTTTTCCACGGGCAGGGCTTTCGAATAATCCAAAATGCCCGCTGTCAGCGTTACCTTGATTTCCAAATTTGCTTTGCCGTCCCGCCCTACCTGCAATTTGATTTTCGGGGCGTTTTGCCGAATGGAAAGGGTGCAGTTGTTTTTCTCTTTCTGCACGGTATACGGAGCCAATTGCAGGCGGTTTTTCACGGCGTTATAAGCAAAAGTTTCTTCTGCCGTCAACGTTTCCACTTGTTTTCCGCCCACGAACAGCGCCGTTTCCTGCGCGCTGAATACGGGTTTGTTCTTTTCTTGTTCGCCTTGACCGCCCTGCTGATTTTCTTGCCCCCCGCCTTGCGCTGTCGTTTGCGACGGATCGGGGGTTTCTTGTTGCTCTTCCAGCTTTATCACGGGCAAAAATCCGCTCTTTGCGTCCCCGTAATAGCCGATGGCGAACTCGCGCAAGGTCGAGGGTGCAACCGTGCCTACCCGTGCGGCGTGGTCGGAAAGCACCTTCGTCATCGCTACGCTGCTGGACGGGTCGACGAGGGCGGCGGTGTTTAAAAGGGTTTGCGCTTTTTCCGCGCAGGTCGCGACGTAACAGTTGTCGGTGAGGTATTCGTCGCGCAAAAAATAATCGAGCGCGTCAAAGACGTTTTCTTTTGCAGCGTCTGCGCCGATTAGAATCAGGTCGCAAAAGACGAGTTTTGGATACCAGCCCGTTTTGGCGTTGATTTCTTCAAAGGCGTCGGCGACCGTTTTGCCGCGGCTGACGATTTGTACCGCTTGCGTAGACTTGCCTTGCGAGCTTGCTTGAGGTACGGCAATTTGCGAGGTGATGATAAACTCGTCCCCCTCTCTATCGATGCCTGCCGCCATGACGATGGCGGTTTTCTGTACGTCAATCAAACCGAAATCGTTGGTGAAGAATAAAAAGGAAAGCAGGGCAGCGATAAGGACGTAATAGCGAACGGTGTTTCTGGCGTGGCGGTTATGCATACAAAGGTCTCCTTTCTTGCGGTTTTTTCGGCAAGAATAATAAAAATAAGGGCAGCAAATCTGCAAAGAGCCAAAAAACAAGGGACAGCTTCCCTTCGATTAGCGTATGAAAAAGATTGTAAAAACGATTGAGGAACAGCACGACAAACAGCAGGGCAAAGTTTAAAATAGCGGAGATAAGAGCTTTTCGCTTCGTGTTTAGAATTCGGGCGGTGAGCTCGGTAAAATGCTGCAGGGGAAGTACGGTATAAAAGAGCAAAATAATCGTCAAAAGGTAGACGAACAGCAAATCGATCCGTCCAATCACGTTGAGGGCGGGGAAATACTGCGCGATTTTGGAAAAGGCGTAATGCTCTCTTGCGGCAATCGAAGAATAGACTCCGTAAAAAATAGAGAGAAAGAGCAAGGTAAACGCCGCGCCCGACCAATACCCCGCGGCAATTTTCACGCCGTCGTTTTTCTTGTAGCGGTGGCTGGCAAGAAGGGGCAACAGCAAAGCGACGTCCGAAAAATAAGGGGTCGAATCGGAAAAAGCGGTGAGGCTTTGTTTAAAATCTGTTCCAAACAACGGCAACAGCGAAGAAAAATCAGAGGCGGAGAACGACATTAAGACGAGGGCGAAAAAGGGCAGCAAAAACAGAAATAAGCTGATATCCCCGCTCCGCCCTACCGATTTAAAATTCTTTGCGCAGGCGTAGGCGCTGAAAAAGAAAAAGACGGCGAAGGAAAAGGTGCTGGGCGCGGTGTCGAAAAAGGCTGCGTACACAAATTTTTCCATGTCCAGCAGGGGTAAAGCTGCCGCAAAGAGAAAATAAACGCCGTAAAGCACGTAGAAAACGAGAATCCCTTTCCCTAGCTTGTTTTCCATGCGTTCGAGCAGGGTTTGTTCGCTTTGCGAGCAGGCGAACAATACGCCAAGCAGAATAAGGCTCTGCAATAAAAAGTGTAAAATGGCAGGCAAAAGCAGATCGCCTGCGGCAGAGCGCGCCAAAATGGACGGCGCTTCTAAAAGCTTGCCCATCGGCAGTAAGAAGGCGGCGATGAAAGCAAGCTGTCGGGTATAAACCCGTTCGTTTTTTGGGGTGGATGCAAAAATCGAGGACATAGCGTTTCTCCTATATTTTTCATTTCATCTCGTACATGGTGGCATCGTTTAATCTTTTTCTTTAAGACGGGTCTTATTTTTCGGGCGTAAAAAACGGGGACGCTTGGATAAGGCGCGCATATCGTATTTTAAAACGGAATCGCGCAAATCCCGAGGCAGCAAGGGGGAAAACGGCGCGAGAATGGGTGTGCCAAAAACGTCTGCAGATAAAAGATAATATAGCAAAAAGGCGGTAAAAAGCACAATGCCGAACGGCCCGACGCTGCCCGCGACGATTAAAAACAACCAGCGCAGAAGACTCCCCGTTTCCACAAAATTGGGGACGGTGTACAGACAAATCCCCGAAAAAGCGACGATGATGATAGCGGGCGTAGACAAAAACCCTGCCGATACCGCCGTTTCGCCGAGAACGAGAGCCCCGACGACAGATAAAGACATGCCCACGTATTTGGGCATACGGATACTCGCCTCTTTTAAAATTTCGAGAAGGAGCAGTACGACAAACATTTCTAAGCTAGGCGATAAGGGCAATTCGCGCACGCTGCTAGCGATGGTCAGCGTTAAGCCGAGCGGGAAAAGCTGCATTTTAAAAAGCTGCGCCGAGATATAAAATGCAGGCAAAAAGATGGCGACGATCAAGGCAAGCGCGCGTAAAAACCGAAAACCAGTCGCCGCAAACGGCGATACGAAATAGTCCTCGGTGCTTTGCAAATCTTCCGTCAGAAGGTACGGTGCGGTAAGGGCGATGGGCGATCCGTCTACCAAAATTCCCACTCTGCCCTCGCTGAGTTTTGCGGCAAAGACGTCTGGTTTTTCCGTCGTACCGAGGGTATGGAAAAGAGAGTGTTTTCTTGGGGATATCAAGGCGGCGATATAAGACGAGTCGGCGACGTTGTCAATCTGCAAGGATTGCACTTTCTTTACGATTTCGTCCTTTAAAGCGTTATCGGCAACGCCGTCAAGATAGCAAATGCTAACGGCGGTGTCCGACTGTTTGCCGACGCGCACCGTTTCAAAACGCAAATTGGGGGTTTTGAGGCGTTTGCGCAAAAGTCCCATGTTGATTTTGATATCTTCGATAAATCCCTCTCTTGGACCCTTGATGGCAACGTCGGTGGGCGGTTCGATGACGGCACGCGTCGGGGGCATTTTTGCGCCGACGATAAAGACGGTTTTTATTCCGTCGATAAAAAGCGCGCTGTTCCCGTCTAAAATTTCTTTGACGGCGTCTTCAAAATTCGGGGCGGTTTTCAGTTCGGGAAAGCGCAGCGAATTTTTGATAAAATCCTCTTTCGCCTCGTCCCTGCCCCCTTCGTTTTTTGAAAAAGCGACCTTGGACAAAGGGCGCGCGACCAAATCGCCCAGCGCCTCTTTATTGACGACGCCGTCGGCGTAGACGATGGCGCAGGCGGTTTTATCCTGCATCGTAAAATCGAAGGTCAGAATATCTTCCGCGGGGAGTAGTTTTTTTATTTCTTTTACGTTTTCCGTTAAGGACAAAGTTGGCGTATTCACGCAAACAGATTGTGTGAAAAAAGGGAAAAGTATGCGTATTTCACGGCAGGGCTTGACATTTGCGTATAAAATTGTTATACTGTAAAGAGAACTGTTAGGAGCGGACTATGCAAATGGAGCTTGGTGAGTACGAAGTATTAGAGGATATGATGATAAACGATCTCAAAATCGTGCAGGATACGAGATTGTATCGTTTTACTTCCGATTCGGTGTTGCTTTCCCGTTTTGCGCGCCCTAAAAAGGGAGACGTCGTGGCGGATTTTTGTGCGGGAAGCGGGATTGTAGGTTTCCATTTTTACAGCTTGCACCGTGAAAAATATCCCGATATGCCTTGTACTTTGTTCGAATTGCAAGCGGAATTGTCCGCTTTGTCGAAAAAGACGGCGGCGTATAACGATTTTCAAAATTTTTCGTTCGTGCAAGGCAAACTGCAGGAAATCGGAAAAGAACACCACGAGAAATACTCGTTAATTTTATGCAATCCCCCTTACGAGCGGGGTGGGTTTGACAACGACGAATACCACAAGGCGATATGTAGGAAGGAGCTGACGATTACCTTAAAAGAAATCGCGCGCGCGGCGGCGTACGCGTTAAAGTACGGCGGACGGATCGCGATGCTGCACCGCGGCGATAGGCTTGCCGAGGTGTGCTATACCCTGCACGAAGAGAATATCGAGGTAAAGAGAATTCAATTCGTGGGGGGCAGGTACGGGTCGAAGCCCTATTTGGTGATGGTAGAGGGCGTAAAAGGCGGCAAGCCGCATTGTGAAATCGAAGAAACGGTCTACAACGAAAAATAAGGAGAAAGGCATGGTAAGTTTTGTGGCGACGCCGATAGGCAACTTAAAGGACATTACGTTACGGGCGTTGGAAACTTTGAAAGAGGCGGACGTGGTCTTTTGCGAGGATACGCGGCATACGATAAAACTGTTAAACGCGTACGAGATTAAAAAGCCTTTATACGCCTGTCATAAATTTAACGAAACGGAAGCGGCGGAGAAAATTCTCGCCGCCTCTCGGCGTGGGGAAAAGGTCGTCGTCGTGTCCGACGCAGGTACGCCCGTCGTGTCCGACCCTGGCAACACCGTTTGTAAAATTTTACGGGAAAACAACGAGCCGTACACGCTGATTCCCGGGGCTTGCGCGTTCGTGGCTGCCCTCGTTTTGTCGGCGTTACCCGCAGGCAGGTTTGCGTTCATCGGGTTTTTGCCCGAAAAGAACGGAGAGAAAAAGGCGGTTTTGGAAAAATATAAAGACTGTGATTTGACTTTGGCGTTCCACAGCGCGCCGCAGGACGTGGATAAGGACGTGAAGGCGATGTACGAGGTGTTCGGCGACAGAGCGGCTTGTGCGGTGCGTGAAATAACCAAGCTGCATGAAGAGGCAACCCCCTTCCGTTTGGCAACGGGCTTGGACGGGGAAAAACGGGGAGAATACGTACTCGTCGTCGATGGGGCGCAGGAGAAGGAAAGTCCCTTAAACGCGTTGTCGGAAAAAGAGCATATTCAGCATTATATGGCGGCAGGGTTAGAGAAAAAGGAAGCGTTAAAGCGCGCGGCGAAAGACCGCGGCGTTTCCAAATCGGAATTATATCCCTTTGCGATAGATTTGTAAAAATAACGCAAACTATAAAAAAGGAGAGAATTATGTTAGAATATTACGTACTGTCTTTGGCGGCGATGGTGCTTTGCGGCGCAATCGCGGCGTGGGCAAGCGGCAGGGTCCACTCTGCCTATAAAAAATACGGAAGTATGCCGACAAGCTCGCACATGACGGGATACGATACGGCAAAACGGCTGTTGCGCGCGGGCGGGATTCAGGGTATCCGCGTTGGAAAAGTTAAGGGGCATTTGAGCGACCATTATCACCCCAAGAAGAAAATCGTCAATCTTTCTGAAAGCGTGTACGGCAACGATTCGATTGCCGCTTGCGCGGTGGCGGCGCACGAGGTCGGGCACGTGTTGCAAAAGAAAAAGGGCTATGCGCCCTATCAGCTCCGTCAAGTCCTCGTGGGGATTACGAACGTCGGCAGTGCGTTGGCGCTCCCTCTCGTCCTCGTGGGACTAATCCTTGATTTGTTCGTAACGGCAACGCAAAATTCGAACGTGGGATTTTATCTTGCGCTCGGCGGGGTGGCTTTGTACGGGCTTTCCACGCTGTTCGTTTTGGTTACTCTGCCCGTTGAATACAACGCAAGCCGTCGGGCGAAAAAGCTGCTTGTCTCCGAGGGGATTTTGACGAAAGAGGAGTTGCCGTACGCGGAAAAAATGCTGTCGGCGGCAGCACAAACCTACGTGGCTTCCCTTTTGACTTCGTTGATTTTATTCTTGCGATTTTTCCTTTGGGTGTTGATATTATTCGGCGGCATTCGCAGCCGTCGCCGTTAAACGGGGCTACCGTGTACGAGTTGAATTAAAAAACAAAGCAGAGCCGCCAATTTCAAAGCCGCTCTGCTTTTATTCTATTGCAACAATAAAAAACCTCCGACGGGTGTCCGTCGGAGTTCGTTTTTTCGGTTTTCTTCAAACCCCGATACGATTAAAGTTCTGCGAAGTACTTAATCGTTCTAACCATCTGGCTGGTGTAGGAGTTTTCGTTGTCGTACCAGGAAACGACTTTAACGAGCGTCGTGCCGTCGCCCATGGGCATGCACTTCGTTTGCGTAGCGTCGAACAACGAACCATAGGTGATACCGATGATGTCGGAGGAAACGAGTTCTTCTTCCGTGTAACCGAAGGATGCGGAAGCTGCGTTCTGCATAGCCTTGTTTACGGTAGCTGGGTCTACTTCGCCGTCGCAGATTGCAACGAGCTGGGTAAGCGAACCGGTGGGAACGGGAACGCGTTGTGCGCAACCGTCAAGAATGCCGTTGAGTTCGGGAATAACAAGACCGATAGCTTTTGCTGCACCCGTGGAGTTGGGAACGATGTTAGCAGCAGCCGCACGAGCACGACGAAGGTCGCCTTTTCTGTGAGGTCCGTCAAGAACCATCTGGTCGCCGGTGTAAGCGTGGATCGTGGTCATATAACCCTTCTTAATCTTGGAAAGCTTGTTGAGGGTGTTTGCCATAGGAGCAAGGCAGTTCGTGGTGCAGGAAGCTGCGGAGATGATCGTGTCGTTCTTCGTAAGCGTCTTTTCGTTTACGCTGTAAACGATCGTGGGAAGGTCGTTGCCTGCGGGAGCAGAGATAACAACTTTCTTAGCGCCTGCTTTGATGTGCGCTTCGCTCTTTGCTTTGGAGCAGTAGAAACCGGTGCATTCCAAAACTACGTCAACGTCATACTGAGCCCAAGGGCAGTTTGCAGCGTCTTTTTCAGCATAGATTTTAATGGTCTTGCCGTTAACGGTGATCGTACCTGCTTCGTCGTCAGCGGTAACCTTATCGCAGTATTTGTATCTGCCTTGCGCAGTGTCATACTTCAAAAGGTGTGCGAGCATCGAGGGGCTGGTAAGGTCGTTGATAGCAACTACTTCATAACCTTCTGCGTCGAACATCTGTCTGAACGCAAGACGACCGATACGGCCGAAACCGTTGATTGCAACTTTTACGTTTGCCATAATAGAGTTCCTCCAATATATGAAAAATTATTTTTGTGACGTATGAATAAACGGATTTTCATCTAACCCGTTCTTGTCCAAATAATATTTTAGCATAATTTTTTCCATTCGTCAATAGTTTTGCGCAATAGTTGTGAAAATTATTTTAGCGTTTTACAAAAAGATACCCCGACCAAAATCGGTCGGGGTTAATGGATTGCTTTAACCTAAGAAAATACTGCGGATAGCGTCGATTTCCGTTTGTGTAACGCCTACGGAAAGCAGGAAGTTCGCGGTCTTGTCGGCAAGGTTTTCCCCTTCGTAACCTTTCAGAGCGTCGATAAGTCCGAGCGCCGTGCCACCGTTATTGTACGATCTTGTTACGTGCGTGTAATAGAACGCGGACAGTTCGTAATCGCGGATAAGATCGGCTTCCCCTACCCCCAAAAGGCTTTCCAAAAGCATAGAAGCCGTACCTGCGCGGTCTACGCCGTGGGTACAATGGATATAGGCGGGATAAGCCTCAGGATTTGCAAGATCGGAGAAGAGAGAACGTACCTTTTCTTTGTTTGCTTCTTTAAAAACGTCTTGGTAATGTGCGAAATTATAGAAGGTATGGGTAACGTCTGCGCCCAACGCGCTCTCTTCCTTCCCGTCCGATTTTACGCGGAGGTCAAAATCCGTCTTAATGCCAAGGGAGCGGAGCTGTTCGATGCCTTTTTCAGTCAGACAGAAATCGTAATTGCCAGGATATTTCATACCATCGATTTCACTGCCGCGGAACAAAAGTCCGTATTTGATCGTTTTGCCGCTTTCCGTCTTCCAACCGCCGATATCGCGGACGTTGTTCGCGCCGTCCAAACTGATGAGACGCGGGGAAGCCGCCGTGTTAAACTCTCTCGTCTTTACGTGGAATTCGCCGTTGTCCAAGGTTACGGTAACGCGATAGTAATAAACAGCGCTGGGTTGCAAGCGGGCAATCTCCACACTGTTGCGCCGAGAGGGGAAATGCAGGGTTTGTTCAATGGTAGAGAAATCTGCAAAGGAAGATATCTCTAATTTCTTTTCCGTAATTTCCGCATCCTTGGGGTTCGTGAAAGAATATTCGATCGTTACGGGCATACCTTTGTCAGGTCTTCCCGAAACTCTCGATGCGAAATCCGCTACGGTTACGGAAGGGTCGGCTTGGAGATAGTCGGAAACGACGGGATGTACGAGGGAAACGGGGTCGGAGAATTCCGACACCGTCAGCTGCGCGCTGTCGGCAAAGATTTTCGTTTCTTCCGTTTCGCTGCTATTGTTGCTGGTTGTATTTTCTTCGCCGCAGGCGAAAAAAGAGAAGGACATAAGTCCCGCCAAAACCAAGGGCAAAAGTTTTCGTAAAAATTTTCCTCTAGCCATAACGTACCTCATTATTATAGTATAGTTTCATTATAAAATCCAGTAAATAAAAAGTCAATACTTTTTTTTAAAAAACTGGTTCGTGTGGTGCAAAAGCCCCCTAACCAAAGCCTTGGCTAGGGGGAAGAAAAGTTGCAAATTTTAACTTAAGAAAATCGAGCGAATCGAGGCAATCTCGTCGGCAGTTACCCCCGCAGAGAGCAGGAAATTTTCGATTTTTTGAGAAAGCGTTTCGCCCTCGTAGCTTCTTTCCAGCCTTTCCAAAAGGTCTAAAACGTTGCCGCCGTTTTCAAAGTCTCTGTTTACGTGGCGGTAATTATAATAGAATGCGGACAGCTCGTAATCGCGGACAAGGTCTTGCTTTGCCACGCCGAGCAACCCTTCTAAAAGCAAGATGGTCGTACCCGCGCGGTCTACGCCGTGCGTGCAGTGCAGGTAGACGGGGTACGCGTCGGGGTTTGCAAGATCGGAGAAAATAGCCGCTATTTTCCCCTTGGCGTTCAATGCGCTTTGATAGTGTGCCGCGTCGTAGAAAGTACGGGAAACGTCCTCGCCCAAAATGCTGTGTTCGGAGGTTTTGTTGCTTTCCGAACGCAAATCCATATCAGTTTTGATGTTCAAGTCTTGGCGCATCGTTTGGATGCCCTTTTCCGTCAAACAAAAATCCGCATGACCCGTATTTTTCCCGCCGTCAATTTCGCTGCCGCGATACAAAAGCCCTTGTTTAATTGTCTTTCCGCTTTCCGTTGCCCAGCCGCCGACGTCCCTTACGTTATTCGTGCCCTCTACGTTCATAAAACGGGGGGAAGCGACCGTTTCAAACTCGCCGTTTTCCGTCAAGGAAGAGCCGTCGGTCAGTTTTACGGTTACCTGAAAGTAATATTTCTTCCCGGTTTTGAGGTTGTATACGTCTACGGATTCCCCTTCCTCAAAAAAAACGGAGCGCGCGCCAGACAAATCTTTATTTTCCGAAATTTTTACCTTTGCCGTGGAGACGTTTGCACGGACGATATCTTTATCCAAATCGTATTCGATCGTTACGGGCAACCCCTTGTCTTGCCGAACTTCGTTTCCTAACGAACGCACGATATTGGAAACGAGCACGGACGAGGGGAGGTTTACGTACGTTAAAACCGATTCGTCTACCAAAGCCACGGGCTGAGTAAACTGGCTGACATTAAGTCCGTTGTCTTTCATTTCTTCGTTCTCCTTTTCGCACGCAGTAACCATAAACGCCATGCCTATACACAAAATAAGGGATAAGGCAGATTTAAAAAAGTTCTTTTTCACGTATACACCCTCCTGCAAGGAAAGTATACCATACTTATTCCAAAATAGCAATACCAAAAGTCGTTAAATCCGCGTCAAAATCTATATATTTTCTATATGTTTCACGGTAAACAACAAAAATAAAAAACAGAGAAAAAAATTTTGCGCAAAGGCTTGCAATTTCAAGGGAAAGCGGGTATAATGAGGGAAAGAAAATCTTATCAAACGCGAGGTGGAAAGATGGAAAAATTACAACGGATAGAAAACTTTGAAAAGCTTGGTATGGGTATGTTCGTGCATTTCGGTTTGTTCAGCGTGGCGGGCAAGGGCGAATGGTATTGCTTCGCGCACGGGATTGCTATGCAAGAATACGTAAAGCTTTTCGACAAATTCAAGGTAAAGAAGACGTGGGCAAAGGAATTGGTATCCACGGCAAAAAAAGCGGGCGCGAAGTACATCACGCTGACCACCCGTCATCACGAGGGGTTTTCCCTGTTTGACACCTGCGGGTTGAACGAATTTGACGCTCCCCATTCCCCTACGGGCAGAGACCTTGTCAAAGAGTTCGTGGACGAGTGTAACCGTCAAGGAATCGTTCCCTTCTTCTATCATACCCTGCTGGATTGGCATCACCCCGATTATAAAGAAAATTTCCCCAAATACCTCGAATATTTGCGGGCGAGCGTCGAGATTTTGTGTAAAAACTACGGCAAAATCGGCGGACTTTGGTTTGACGGTTGGTGGGATAAAAAGGACGAGAATTGGGAGTTTGATAAGCTGTATGCCTTAATTCGCCGTTATCAACCCGACGCGATGATTATCAACAACACGGGCTTGTCCGCGCTCGGAAAAGTGGGGCATTTTGAAATCGACAGCGTAACTTTTGAAAGAGGAAAGCCCACGAAAGTCGACCAATCGGACAAAATCCGCGCGGGCGAGATGTGTCAGGTTCTTAACGACCATTGGGGTTATGCGAAAGAGGATATGAACTATAAGACGATACCCTCGCTTTTAAACGACCTCGTGGACTGCCGTTTGTACAACTGCAATTTCTTGTTAAACGTCGGACCGATGGGCGACGGAAAAATCCGCGATATGGACAAAGCGATGTTTATGGAAATCGGGAACTGGATTCGCGCCAACAAGAAGTTTATTTACAATCTCCGCGGGGCGGATATCGAGGCGGAAAACGCAAAAATCGGTACGGACGGAAAATATTATTACGCGATTATAAGCGACGTAGCGATGGCGTCCGATCCCAACGTAGCGATGGCAGGGCGGGTATGTACGGTAAAAATCAAAACGGACAAGAAGATAAAGAACTTGCGTTGGTTGGACACGAACGAACTCGTCAGCCAAGAGGAGAACGGCGTGTTTAAAGCAAAACCCTTCCAATACGGAACCAGCCGCAATTTGCGGGTTGCCCGTTTCGAGTTAAAATAACGAGCGAAAAAACGAAAAAAGCTTTCCAAACGGAAAGCTTTTTCTTTGCAAAAAATTGCGAAATTAGTCGAGGGTAAAGACTTTGACGAGTTTCGGCTGCGCGCCCGTTTCGGGGTCGAGCGTCATATCCATTACGTCTTTCATATATTCGTTCCATTTCTCCACGACGGGGCTATTTGCCTGCGCTTTTGCGGCAAATTCGACGCCTTTTTCACATTCGTAATAGCCAAACAGCGTATTGCCCTCCGCCCAAATGGTATAATTGCAAATTCCTGCATCTTTTAAAACCTTGACGAGTTCGGGCCAGATTTCGTTGTGGCGGCGGATATATTCGTCCTTTTTGCCTTCTTTAATTTTCGCACTCCAAGCGTATTTTTCCATAGAGCGCCTCCTTTATTTTTTATTTAGTGTAGCACTTTTCCTTGCAAATGTCAATAAAAAAGCCCGCCTTTAAACAAACTGAAAAAGAAGGGGGCAGGTATGGAATCACGAAAAAAGAACGGGGGCAGGGTAGGGTTTATTAAGGGTGCGGTATGGATCGCCGCAGGCGGGTTTATTGCAAAAATTATCGGGGCGGTGTATCGTATTCCTTTGACGAATCTTATCGGCGGGCGGGGGCTTGGATTATACCAAATGATATACCCTGCCTATTGTCTTTTGCTGACCGTTTCCGCTACGGGGATTCCTTCCTCGATTGCCAAGCTAACGGCGGAGCGCATCGGCAAAAATCAATCGACCCGTCCGCTTTTTTTGCGGGCGATGAAACTGTTCGTTTTAATCGGACTTGTCGGCTCGGTATTGTTGGCGTTGATAGCCCCGCTTTTGTCTGCTGCGCAGGGCAGCAAAGAAGTGGTCGGCGGGTATTACGCTCTTGCTCCCGCCGTGGTTTTGGTTTCGGCAATCTCCGTTTTTCGGGGCTGGTTTCAGGGCAGAAACGAGATGTCGCCGACGGCGCTGTCGGAAATTTTAGAACAGCTCGTCAAGGTGGGCTTTGGGCTTTTATTTGCCTATATTTTCCGTGCGAGTGTGGAAAAGGCGGTCGTATTTTTATTGCTTGCCGTCTCTTTATCCGAGGTGACGGCGCTCGTATTTATGTTTTGTATCTATCGGCGTAAAAAGCCAAAGGAAGAGGCAAACGACGGGGACAGGGTTGCGTTGAAAACGATTTTGAAGATGAGTATTCCCGTTACGCTCTCCTCTTTACTCTTCCCGATGTCCAACCTTTTGGACAGCGTTTTGGCGCCAAGGCTTTTGGGTGTGTACGCAGACAACGCCGTTACCTTATACGGCTTGTTTTCGGGCGGCGCGGTAACGATGATTTCCTTGCCCGTGTCCGTTTGTTACGGGATTGCGGCGGCGAGTATTCCCAGTGTGGCGAGCGCGCCGCCAAGCATGCGCAGAAAGAAAATTCTGTTCGCTTTGGGGATCACGGCGGCGGTGGGTGCGGTCAGTGCGCTCGGATTATACCTTTTCGCCTCTCCTGCGGTACGGATCGTGTTCCGCAGTTTAAGCGGAGAGGAGTTGGAGATTTTGATACGGCTCGTAAAATCGTACGCGATCAGTGCGTTTACCCTTTCCTGCGTACAGACTTTATCGGCGTGTTTGACGGCGCAGGGGAAACCGCAGTACGCCTCGCTGAGTATGTTTCTTGCCGTTACGATAAAAACGGGAGTGTACGTTTGGTTGCTGAAAAATCCGCAAATCTCCGTTTTCGGGCTGGCGTATGCGACGAATTTGTGTTATTTGGTTGCCTTTTTTCTCAATTTATTGTATAATTTTTCTGTAAACAGAAAAAGCGTGAAAGGAGAACGGAAATGATTACGGTAATCGGTTTGGGAACGGCGAGAGGCGATTTGACGAAACGCGGGGAAGAAGTTTTGTTATCGGCGGTAAAATCGGGCAGAAAAATCGTCGTGCGCACGGCGCATACGGCGTCCTACGAAACGGTAAAGGCGTTGGGGGTTCCCCACGTTTGCTTGGACGGCGTGTACGAAAACAGTCGAAATTTCCGTACGCTTTCGAAAAACCTTGCCAAGGCGGTAACCGATTGCGGCGAGGATAGCGTGTATCTCGTGGACGGGGCGGCGAGCGAGGATTATTCGGTAAAAGCCCTGCAAAAACGCTTGCGCGGTAAGATAGAAATCGTGGACGGGGTTTCCAAAATAACCTCGCTCGTACGGGTGGCGAAGTTTGAAAGCTGCTCGTACACGGCGGTTTCTGCCTACGATTTGTTGGAGAAAAACAGTGCGGAGGGCTTGTGTTTACCGCTTATCGTATACGATATGGACGATAAGGGCGTGGCGGGGGATATAAAACTGCTGCTTGGCGATGCGTTCGGCGACGAAATTCCCGTGCAGTACCTTTGCGGCGGCGAAGCGAAAAAAGCGGCGCTGTACGAACTGGACAGACAAAAACGCTACGATTACACCTCGGCGGTAGCGATTGACGAAATCGGGCTTTTGGAGAAAAAACGCTTTGCGATTGGGGATTTGAAAGAAATTCTCTATCGCTTGCGCAGACTCGACGGCTGTCCTTGGGATCGGGTGCAGACGAACGAGAGTATCAAAATGTCGGCAATCGAGGAGGCGTACGAGCTTGTGGACGCCATCGATTGCGAGGACGACGAAAAGATATTAGAAGAGACGGGCGACGTGTTGTTGCAGGCGGTTTTCCACGCCGTTATCAAAGAGGAAACGGGTGCGTTTAACCTCACCGACGCCTTGACGGGGGTTTGTCAAAAACTCATTTCCCGCCATACGCACGTGTTTGGCGAAGACAAAGCAAAGGACGAGGGCGGCGCACTGTCCGTTTGGGAAAAGAATAAGATGACCGAAAAACACCAAACGACCTTTGCCGACGCCGTCAACGACGTTCCCAAGTGTTTCCCTGCGGCGATGCGCGCGCAAAAAGTGGGCAAGCGCGCGGCGAAAGCAGGCATGGATTTTGCCGATGCGGAAAGTGCGGCAAAGCGTGTGGAAGAGGAGCTTTTCGAGTGGCGTGAGGCCTATCGGAACGGGGATGGAAACGCCGCGGAAAAAGAGCTTGGCGATTTGCTGTTTGCCGTCGTCAACGTGGGCAGAAAATCGGGGTGCGACACGGAAAAAGCGTTGAAAGAGAGCGTAGAGAGGTTTGCAAAACGCTTTACTTTGGCGGAAGAAAAAGCCTTACGGGAGGGAAAAGACGTAACGAAGCTTTCCGAGGCGGAGTGGGACGAATACTACCTTTCCGCCAAAGCAGAATTGAAACTTTAATTCCTCCTCACTTTTTCACTATTACCTATTACTTATTACTTAAACCACGGGGGGGCATGTATGCGTTTAACGCCGATAACGATAGGGAATATCCCGATAAAAAACAACGTATTTTTAGCGCCGCTTGCGGGGTATACGAACTATGCGATGCGGCGGCTTTGTGCGGACTACGGCGCAGGGCTTTGTTACACGGAAATGGTCAGTGCAAAGGGCTTGAAGTACGACAGCGAAAACACGAAATCCCTGCTTTTTACCGACGAAAACGAGGGGGCGTGTGCGGCGCAGATTTTTGGCAGCGAGCCGGAAAATATGCGCGCGGCGTGTGAAAATTCCGCCCTTGCGCCTTTTAAGATTATCGATATCAATATGGGGTGCCCTGTGCCGAAAATTTATAAGAACGGCGAGGGGAGCGCGCTTCTCGAAAATCCTGCCCTTGCCGAAAAAATCGTCAAGGAATGTGTGAAAAGCGGCAAGGTGATTACGGTGAAATTCCGTATCGGGATCACGGAAGAAAAACTGATAACGGCGGAGTTTGCCAAGCGTATGGAAGGGGCGGGCGCAAGCTTGATTACCGTCCACGGCAGAACGAAAGACAAAGTATACGCGGGCGAAGTGAATTTTGCGCAGATAGCGGCGGCGAAACGCGCGGTGAAAATCCCCGTAATTGCCAACGGCGGCGTGTTTTCCAACGCGGACGCTGAAAAATTGTTAAGCGAAACGGGTGCGGACGGCGTGATGGTGGCGCGCGCGGCGCTTTTCGATCCGCAAATCTTTTGCGCCTTGACGGATACGCCGACGGAGAGCAAACTGTCCATGTTCGAAAAACAATTAAAATGGACTAGGCAGGTATGCGACGAACGGTTTACGACCGTGTTTATGCGCAAGATGGCGGCGTTTTACTTAAAAGGGGTGCGAGGCGCGGCGGCGTTTAAGGATAGACTCTTTAAAGCGAACAGCCCCGATGAAGTTTGGACGATTGCAACGGAAGCGTTCGAGGGTTTATAAAAAGAAAAAAAGATTTTTTATCCGACATCGATTGGCGTCGGGTTTTTTCTTTTGTGAGGATAAGACCAAAAAAGCCCCGTTTTCGCGTGAAAATCTCGCCGCCGTATTCTTAGTCAAAACAAAATAAAGCTTGTGTTTTAAGGGGAAAAGACGGGCAAAAAGACAAAAAATAAGAGGGAAGGGTGAAAAAGTTCGTTCAAACGCTGTACTTTTGAAAAAAAGTATGATATAATGGTAGGGTAAAGTGGCTTTTCCCTTTTTAAATATAAAAAAGGGAAAGAAAGCGAAAAACGCACGCGGAAACAAGGAGGCAAACAAGATGGCGGAAAGAGTAGAAGCCGAATACGGCGCCGAGCAAATACAGGTTCTCGACGGGTTGGAGCATATCCGTAAACGTCCGGGTATGTACATTTCTTCCACTGACGCAAAGGGGCTGCACCACCTCGTACACGAGGTCGTAGACAACTCGATTGACGAGGCGTTGGCGGGGTATTGTACGCATATCGAGGTAACGTTAAACGAAGACGGCAGCTGTACGGTACAAGACAACGGGCGCGGTATTCCCACGGACGTTCACCCCAAGGAAGGGATTTCGACGTTGGAGGTTGTCTTCACGAAGGTCAACGCGGGCGGTAAATTCGGCGGGGACTCCGGTTATAAAGTATCCAGCGGTTTGCACGGGGTCGGCGTTAAAGCCGTCAACGCGCTGTCCGAGTGGTTGGAAGCGGAAGTCTACCAAAACGGAAAAATCCACAAACAGACCTACAACCGCGGCGTGCCGCAGCGCAGCGTGCAAGTCGTAGGTGAGACGGACAAGACGGGTACGAAGGTAACCTTCCTGCCCGATAAAGATATTTTCGAAACGACGGTGTTCGTATACGATACCTTAAAGGGCAGACTGCGCGAATTGGCGTATTTGAACAAAGGCTTGCGCATTACGCTCGAAGACACGAGAGAAGGGCAGCAGCAAAAAGACTCCTTCTGTTACGAGGGGGGGATTTGTTCGTTCGTAGAAGAACTGAACAAGAGCCGTGAAGAATTGCTCTTCCCTGCGCCCGTTTATTTTGAAGAACAAGAGGGCGACACCGTTTGCGAGGTTGCGATTCAGTACAACGAATCGTACAACGAAGTCATTTACAGCTATGCCAACAACGTCAATACCATCGACGGCGGTACGCACGTAGAGGGCTTGAAGATGGCGCTTACCAAGGTCATCAACGAGGCGGGCAGAAGACAGAATATTTTAAAAGAAAGCGAAAAGCTGACGGGCGAAGACGTGCGTGAGGGGATTACGGCGGTCGTTTCCGTAAAGCTTATCAACGCGCAGTTCGAATCCCAGACCAAGGACAAGCTGAACAACAGTTCTATCCGTACCTTCGTCAACAAATGCGTAACCGAGCACATGGCGACCTTCTTAGAAGAGAATCCCTCGGTTGCCAAAGAATTGGTCTTGCGTTGTATCACGGCGCAAAAGGCGAGAGACGCGGCTAGAAACGCGCGAGATTTAACGAGAAGAAAAGGGGTGTTGGGTTCGACGACCCTGCCCGGGAAACTTGCCGACTGTTCGGACAGACGCAGCGAGCTTTGCGAAATTTATATCGTAGAGGGGGATTCGGCAGGCGGTACGGCAAAACAGGGCCGCGATAGACGGTTCCAAGCGATTTTGCCCCTTCGCGGTAAGATTTTGAACGTAGAAAAAGTAAGATTAAACCGCGTACTTGAAAACGAAGAAATCAAATCGATGATTACGGCGTTCGGCTGCGGGATTTTGGACGATTTCGACGAAAGCAAATTAAGATACGACCGTATCATTTCGATGACCGACGCCGACGTAGACGGCGCGCATATCCGTATTTTGTTGTATACCTTCCTTTTCCGCTATATGCGTCCGCTTATCGAACACGGCCACGTATACGCGGCAAAGCCGCCCCTTTACAAGGCAAGCTTTAAAGGGAACGTCGATTATCTGTATTCCGAAGAAGAAAAGACGGAATACGCGTTGAATAACCCTGGTAAAGTGGAATACCAACGCTATAAAGGTCTTGGCGAAATGAGCAAAGAACAGCTTTGGGATACGACGATGAACCCTGCAACGCGTACGCTGATCCGCGTAACGATGCAAGACGCGGCGGAAGCCGACCAGATGTTTGCGATGTTGATGGGCGAACGTCCTGAACTGAGAAGAAAGTTTATAGAGGAGAATGCGTCGCTCGTAACCGACCTCGATATCTAAGAAACGGTTTATCTACGTCGCAATACGTCGTCGAAGTTCCGTGCCCCTCAGTCACGTACGTCTATGTACGCTCCTGTCGGGGTACTCACTTCTCCTCGTCTTGCTCGTATCTAACCCGTTTCGTGTAACTACTCGGTAACGTCGTAGAACAAAGGAACGATAGATAAGACTAGCTGCAAGATTATCTTGCTGCAACGGCACGTTGCCCGTTTCGTGTAACTACTCGGTCGTTTTAAATTCTACCACAATCCCGAATTCCGAACTCCGAATTCCAAATTTTAAATTCTACCACAATTCCGAATTCCGAATTCCGAACTCCGAATTCCGAATTCCAACGGCACGTTGCCGCATTAGAAAATTAAGGAGAAAGCACCATGGCTAAAAAAGAAACCAGTCCCGAATTAACCGAGGAATTTAAAAAGACGCTCGCGATGACGAAAATGCTCGACGTCGAGGTCGACGACGAGTTAAAGCGTTCGTTTATTGCCTACGCTATGGCGGTAAACAAATCCCGCGCGATTCCCGACGTGCGCGACGGGTTAAAACCCGTACACAGAAGAATTCTGTATTCGATGCACGAAATGGGTCTTTATAACGACAAAGCGTACAGAAAATGCGCGCGTATCGTCGGGGACTGTATGGGTAAATTCCATCCCCACGGCGACAGCTCTGTGTACGACGCGCTCGTACGTTTGGCGCAAGAATTCACCATCAGCTTCCCGTTGGTAGACGGCCACGGCAACTTCGGCAGTGTGGACGGCGACTCGGCGGCTGCAATGCGTTATACCGAAGCCCGTCTTACCAAGCTGGCGGCGGAAATGCTGAAAGATTTGGACAAGGAAACGGTTGATTTTATTCCCAACTTCGATGGAAGCGAGGAAGAACCCACCGTATTGCCTGCAAGATATCCCAACCTGCTCGTCAACGGTTCGGACGGTATCGCCGTCGGTATGGCGACGAATATCCCGCCCCATAACCTCGCCGAAGTCATCGACGGTACGATCGCCATGATCGACAACCCCGAAATCACGGTAGACGAGCTGATGGAATATATCCCTGCGCCCGATTTCCCTACGGGCGGTATCATTATGGGCAGAAGCGGGATTAAAAACGCGTACAGAACGGGGCAAGGCGGTATCATTATCCGTTCCAAATGCGAAATC
>JAZUCW010000082.1:0-2736 GCA_045639305.1 Candidatus Scatosoma sp. | reverse complement strand
CGTTGCCGTTTACAGCTCCCGAAAAAGCGCTTACCGCACCGCAAACGGTTACGCAAGCGTTGCCGTTACCGTTTGCCGTATTAGCGGTATTGGCAGTATTGCCATTACAGCTATTGCCGCCATTACAGCTATTGCCGCTGTTTGCGCTGTTCCAAGTATTCCAGCCGTTACAACCGCAACCGCCGTTATTGAAGCATCCGCAAGAGCGTTCTCTCACGTGGATATTCCCACAACAATCACGACAGAGGTATTGCGTAGTGTCAAACAACTGCGCTAAAAACCCGTTGCCGCAAGCAGAATTACAACCATAATTACAACCACAGTTACAACCGCTGCGACGTTGATAACAGGACGAATTACACATAGTACACATCGTATTTTTATCCTTCTTGTGTATTTGAGGAAACCTCATACTATACTATATGTTCTATCCCCTTTTTTTGTTCAAGAAAAACAGCCTCTCAAAAAATAGAGAGACCGTTTTTATCCTATCCATATTTTCTTTAAGATGCGCATACCCCAATAGGGATTTACTGCACGATAGCGTTTACCGCGTTGATGACAATCGCGCGCTCTTCCTCCGTAACGGGTTCGTCAAACTCGTTGAAATCGTTTTTGGAAACGTCTTTTCCCGTCAAGACTTTATACCAAGTTAAACCCAACAAGTATCTTCCCGTACCCAACGAAGCGTGGAAGGTGTCTCTGTGAATTTTCTTTATCCCCAAAGAAAGCGCTTTGCGCATAACCGTTCCGCAAGGAATAAGCCCGTCCGCCTTGATGGCTTTTGCCGCCGCCGCGTAGGCGCTGCGTATATCCTCGAACATTTCCTGTGCGCTGTTATAATTCACGATACTTTTCAGTCTTTCGCAGCCATCCTCGTACGCCCAAGTTTCGTGCACGAATATTTTTGAACGCGGAGCGTATTTTTTAATATATTGTACCAATTCCTCAATATACGGCAAATACGTTTCCGCATCTGCGCTAAACGCGCTCGCTTGTTGCAAAGTGATAACGTCCCACTCGGTTCCTTCCAGCGCTTGTTTAAGCGATACTTTGATAAACGTGGTTTCGCCGTTAAATTCAAAATCATAGGCAACGTTTTCGTTTAGCATATTCAAATAATGCGTCCGCAACGAGCAGCCTCCTATACAAAGGTTCGCCGTCGTCAATTCGAGGCCGTCTTTTTTTGCTATTCTATGAAGATAACGTTGTGCGTCTTGAGAAAAGCTATTGCCGATTGACAATATTTTCATAAAGATATCCTCCAAAAATGATTAGAAAAAGTATGATACGACCGTTCCCACAGAAACGGTCGTACAAATTTTTGCTACGAAAAAATTATTCCCACTCAATCGTTCCGCAGGGCTTCGGCGTCAAATCGTAAAGCACGCGGTTTACGTTTGCGACCTCCGTCGTGATACGATCCGTAATCTTCTTTAAGACGTCGTAAGGAATCTCTTCAATCGTCGCCGTCATTGCATCTACGGTGTTTACCGCACGGATAATAACGGGGTACGCATACGTACGCGCGCCGTTTTTAACGCCAACCGATCTAAAATCGGGTACAGCCGTGAAATACTGCCAAACCTTGCTATCCAAACCTGCTTTTGCAAATTCTTCACGCAAAATCGCATCCGATTCTCTAACTGCTTCCAATCTTTCGCGAGTAATTTCCCCAAGGCAACGAACCCCAAGACCAGGACCGGGGAACGGTTGACGATAAACCATATCGTTAGGAAGCCCCAACGCACTGCCTACCGCGCGAACTTCGTCTTTATAAAGGAATTTCAAGGGTTCAACCAATTCGAACTGCATATCTTCGGGCAAACCGCCTACGTTGTGGTGTGCCTTAACCCCGTCGCTTTCCAAGATGTCGGGATAAATCGTACCCTGCGCCAAGAAAGAAATGCCTTGCAATTTGCTTGCTTCTTCATCAAATACTTTGATAAATTCGCCGCCGATAATCTTACGCTTCTTTTCAGGTTCTTCTACGCCTGCCAACAAGGACAAGAAACGTTCGGTTGCGTCTACGTAAACGAGGTTCGCATCCAACTGTTTTTGGAACACTTCGATAACCTGTTCACTTTCCCCTTTACGCATCAAACCATGGTTTACGTGTACGCAAACGAGCTGTTTGCCTACCGCCTTAATCAACAACGCCGCAACGACGGACGAATCTACGCCCCCCGAAAGCGCCAATAAAACTTTTTTATCGCCCACCTGCGCACGAATTTCCGCAACCTGCTCTGCAATGAAAGCGTCTGCAAGCGCTTTGGTATTGATACGCGCCATGGTTTCAGGACGTACGTTATTTGCCATAATAATATCCTCCTATGTAATGAAAATTAAAATTCAATCTTTTAAACGCTTATAAAAGCAAGGAAAAACGCGTAGATACGAACGTACCCGCGTTTTTCTCCGTTTTATTAATGTTGCGTATAGTTGGGTGCTTCCTTGCTGATAGAAATATCGTGGGGATGGCTTTCTACCAAGCTTGCGTTGGTGATACGAACGAATTCCGAACCCGTACGGAGTTCTTCCACCGTCGCCTTTCCGCAATAGCCCATACCCGAACGCAAACCACCTTTCATCTGGTAGATAACTTCGGCTACGCTGCCACGATAAGGCACTCTGCCTTCAACACCCTCGGGTACGAATTTCTTCTGCCCTTCTTGGAAGTATCTGTCGTTGCTGCCTGCCGCCATCGCGCCGAGCGAGCCCATACCTCTATATACT
>JAZUCW010000081.1:0-6499 GCA_045639305.1 Candidatus Scatosoma sp. | reverse complement strand
GACCGCTTGGCCTCCGACTTACCCTTTCGTCGCTGCCGTACATTAAAATCCCGTAGATTTCTTTGGGCAAATCCTGCACGGGTACGTCCAAGGAAAAGCCGTAGGCTTTGGAAAGCGCCGAAAGCTCCATCAACGCCATCGAACTAGGCCCTAAATTCCAGCCCGTTACCTTCATTGCCCCCTCGCGCAGCGTTTTCGTCTTGTCGGGACAAATCAAATCGGGGTCAACGAACTGTTTAAATCCCAAACCCGAACAAGCGGGACAAGCCCCGTAGACCGTGTTGAACGAGAACATACGCGGCTCGATTTCTTCCAAGGAAATCCCGCAATCGGGGCAGGCGTAATTGACCGAATACAATTCTTCCTTCCCCTCGCAATCGATAACCACCAGCCCGTCGGCAAGCTTTAACGCCGTTTCCAAGCTGTCCGTGAGGCGTTTTTGCACGCTAGGCTTTACCACCAATCTGTCTACGACGACGGAAATATTGTGTTTGATATTCTTTTCTAAACGGATTTCTTCTTGCAAATCGTACACGATTCCGTCGATTTTTACTCTGCCGAACCCGCTCTTTTTAAACCCTTGTAATTCCTTGACGTACTCGCCCTTTCTGCCGCGCACGACGGGGGCGTTTACGAGAATTTTACTCCCCTCGGGCATCGCCAAAATATGGTCGCAAATCTCGTCCACCGTTTGTCGGCGGATTGCCCTGCCGCATTTCGGACAGTGCGGAACGCCGATTCTCGCAAACAGCAACCGAAAATAATCGTAAATCTCCGTTACCGTGCCCACCGTCGAACGAGGGTTGCGCGAAGTCGTTTTTTGGTCGATAGAAATGGCGGGGGATAACCCGTCGATGCTCTCCACGTCCGGTTTTTCCATCTGTCCCAAAAATTGACGTGCATACGAGGACAAGCTCTCTACGTACCGTCTTTGCCCCTCGGCAAAAATCGTATCGAAGGCAAGCGTTGATTTCCCGCTGCCCGAAAGCCCCGTAAACACCGTCAGCTTGTTGCGGGGTATCGTTACGTCTACGTTTTTTAAATTGTTTTCCTTTGCGCCTCTAACGACGATTTCTTCTTTCATACTTTTCCTTTTCATCTCGTACCTGCCCCCCGAGTTTTAGAACGCCTATGAGGGCGGGTTATTTTTGCGCCTTGCGTAATTGCATTTTTAATTGCGCGATTTTCTCCCGTATCTCAATCGCCCTTTCAAAATCAAGCTGTCCGCTGGCAACCTTCATCAATGCTTTTAGCTTCTCGATTTCGTCGGGAATATCCTGCATTTTAATATCCTCTCCCACGTGCTTTTTGGTGATGTTGAGGGTGGATTTTACCTCTTTGATAATCGTTTTAGGGATAATCCCGTGCGTCTTGTTGTACTCGTCTTGTACTTTTCTTCTGCGCTGCGTTTCCCCAATCGCCCGTTTCATACTGTCCGTCATTACGTCGGCGTACATAATCACCCGCCCCTCGCTGTTTCGCGCCGCTCTACCAATCGTCTGAATCAGCGAAGTTTCGCTGCGCAAGAATCCTTCCTTGTCTGCATCCAAAATCGCCACCAGTTTTACCTCGGGCAAGTCCAATCCCTCGCGCAATAGATTAATCCCGCAAAGCACGTCGAATTCACCAAGCCGTAACCCGTTGACTATGTCGATACGCTCTAAGGTGTCAATATCGCTGTGCATATATTTTACCTTGACGGAATGTTCTTTTAAATAGTCCGTCAATTCTTCCGCCATACGCTTGGTCAAGGTCGTAATCAAGACCCTGCCCCCCTCGTTTATCACCGTTTTTAATTCGGAGAGCAAATCGTCTATCTGCCCTTTCGTCGGTTTAATCGTTACGATAGGGTCCAGCAAACCCGTCGGACGGATAAGCTGTTCCACCTTTTGCCCCGCCTGCTCTAACTCGTACGGCGCAGGGGTCGCCGACACGCAAATCAACTGCGGTACGCGTTCGTCAAATTCGTCAAAAGTCAGCGGGCGGTTATCGTACGCCGCGCGCATACGGAAGCCGTAGTCGACCAAGTTCCGTTTTCTCGACAAATCGCCGTGATACATCGCGCGGATTTGCGGAATCGTCATGTGGCTTTCGTCAATGAACACCAAAAATTCGCCCGCAGGGAAATAATCAAGCAGAGTAAAGGAAGGCTGCCCAGGGGTTCTGCCGTCAAAATAACGGCTGTAATTTTCTATCCCGCTGCAATACCCGATTTCGCGCATCATTTCCAAATCGTGTTCGGTCCGCTGTTTCAAGCGTTGCGCCTCTAAAATCTTCCCTTCCGCCTCAAAAGCCTTGACTTCGCCTTGCAAATCCTCTTCTATCATCGCAAGGGCGCTGTGCAGTTTTTCCGTCCCGACGGCATATTGACTGGCGGGAAAAATCGCAACGTGCGACAGCTCGTTTACCTTGTTCCCCGTCAGCGCTTCCACTTCGTAGATTTTTTCGATTTCGTCCCCCCAAAACTCTAAACGAATCGCCACTTCCGAGTTCGAAGCAGGGAAAATCTCCAGCGCGTCGCCGCGCACACGGAAGGTCGAGCGTTTAAAATCGGTATCGTTGCGGGCGTACTGCAACTCGATAAGCTTGCGCATTAGCGCGTTGCGCTCCCATTCCATCCCAGGCCGCAAAGACAGCGACAAACGGAAATATTCTTCGGGCGCCCCCAAGCCGTAGATCCAGGCCACCGACGCCACCACGAGCACGTCCTTTCTTTCCATCAACGAGCCCGTCGCACTGTTTCTAAGCTTGTCGATTTCGTCGTTCATGCTCAAATCTTTTTCGATATACGTATCGGTGGTCGGGATATAACTTTCAGGCTGATAATAATCGTAATAGGATACGAAATATTCCACGCGGTTTTCAGGGAAAAATTCCCTAAACTCGTTACAAAGCTGCGCGGCAAGCGTCTTGTTGTGTGCAATGACGAGCGTGGGTCTGTTGACGTTTTTGATAACGTTTGCCATCGTAAACGTTTTCCCGCTGCCCGTAACCCCCACCAAGACTTGCGTGCGGATTCCGTCCAATACCCCTTCCGTCAGTTTTTCAATCGCCTGCGGTTGATCCCCCGTCGGCAAATAGGGCGCGTGTAATTTAAATTCCATATCCGTATCCTCCGACGAGTTTTTGCAAACGTTTGTTTGCCTGTCAGTCAAGGTTATTATAACACGTTTTTAGCGAAAAGTAAACAAAATAAACGGATATTTTTAAAATATCCGTTTCAAGACCAAACCGACGAGAAACGCCACCACGGCGGAGGCAACCGCCCAAAAAATTTTCACCGCGGCGTCCCGACGGGCTTGCGCAGCGTACCGCTTGAAGGCATACCCGTTCGTCCGCAGGGAAATGACGTACATCTTTTCCCCCTTTCGATCCGAGGAAAGCAACTCGAAATAATCGTCTAAAGAGAGTTCGGCTAAAATTCTATCTAGCTGCTCCTCGGTGAATTTTTTTCTAGGGGGCAATATTGATAAGAGCTCCGACGGCGCAATAAGGCAAACGCCCTTCTCGTGACAAAGGGTATATACCGCGTTCATCACCTCCGCTTCTCGTCTGCTTAGCATCTCCCCCTCCAAGTTCAACGCATACCTGGGTGCGTTGTTTCTTATATAGTATGCCGTTTTTTTCGATTTTCATACAAAAAAATCGACGTCTTAGAAGACGCCGAATTTTTTATTCGTTATAAGCTCGCAATCACTTCGACCTCTACCAAAACGTTTTTGGGTAAGGTCTTTACCGCCACGCAGCTACGCGCGGGGTTCGTCGTGAAGTACTTTGCGTACACGGCGTTGAACGCCGCAAAATCCCCCATATCCGCCAAAAAGCAAGTGGTTTTTACCGCCTTTTCAAAACCCGTGCCCGCCGCGCTTAACACAGCGCCCAAGTTTTGCATTACCTGCTCTGCCTGCGCCGTAATTCCTTCCGTTTCGACGTTGCCCGTTGCGGGATTGATGGGGATTTGCCCGGAGGTAAACACCATATCCCCACAGACGATTGCCTGCGAATACGGTCCGATTGCCGCAGGTGCTTTGTCCGTAGATACCTTTTTTAAAACTGCCATTTTCCTTTCTCCTTTATTCTACTAACTTAAACCCGAAATCGGTCAACGCTTTGCGAATATCTTGAATATGCTGGAAATTTCTCGTTTCCAAAACGATACGAAGATAACAACCGTTGACGTCCGAGCCCTCGTTTGCTCTCTCGTGGTGTACGGAAGTTACGTTGCCGCCCATATCCGCAATGATACGGGAAACGTTTTTGAGTTGCCCGGGTTTGTCCACAAGCTCTACCATCAATTGACAGCTTCTGCCCGACATTAAAAGTCCACGTTTGATAACGCGCGAGAGTATGGTTACGTCGATGTTGCCGCCCGATAACACGCAGACCGCTTTTTTGCCTTTCAAATCGACTTTTTTAAACATCGCCGCCGCCACCGCAACTGCGCCCGCGCCTTCCGCAACGAGTTTCGGACCTTCCATCAACGCCAAAATCGCCGCCGAAATTTCGTCGTCCGTAACCGTTACGATTTCGTCTACGTATTTTGCGCAAAGCTCGTAAGTCAAATCCCCCGGTTTTTTAACGGCGATACCGTCCGCAATCGTCGAAACGGAAGGCAATTCCTCCACCCTGCCGTGCTCGACAGCATTTTTCATCGAGGGCGCGCCCTTTGCCTGCACGCCGTAGACCTTGATACGGGGATTGAGGGTTTTTAAGGTATACGCAATACCCGAAATCAAGCCGCCGCCGCCAATAGGCACGAGCACCGCGTCCATATCGGGAATTTGTTCCATCAGTTCCAGCGCAATCGTTCCCTGCCCTGCAATGACGTCCTCGTCGTTGAAGGGATGAATAAAGGTACACCCCTTTTCGTCCCGCAAGGAGATCGCCTTTTGATAAGCGTCGTCGTAAACCCCTTCGACAAGGCAAACCTCTGCACCGTAGCTTTTGGTTGCCTCCACCTTAGAGATCGGCGCGCCGTCAGGCAAACAAATCGTCGCCTTTATCCCGTTCTTTTGCGCCGCCAACGCCACGCCTTGCGCGTGATTGCCTGCCGAGCACGCGATTACCCCGCGCGCCTTTTCTTCCTCGGAAAGACGGGTCATCTTATAATACGCACCGCGCACCTTGAACGAGCCGGTTACCTGTAAATTTTCCGTTTTTAAGTACAACTGCGTTCCCTCGCAAAGCTTGGGCGCATAGATTACGTCCGTTACGCGGGCTACGCCTTTTAAAGCGCGGCTTGCGCGATACACGTTGTCAATGGTCAACATTTTTTCACCTCATCGCATACACGGTATGCCCGTTTTATAATAAACTGTTGATAAACTGCTCTGCCGCACGGGCGGAACGACTGCCTTTTTTCAAAGCGAACGCCTCTGCCTTTATCGCCAATTCCGCGTCGGGGATATTCAGCGAATTCCGCTTTGCCAACTCTCGCACGATTTTTAAATACAACGCCTTGTCGGGTTTGGAGAACAGCACCGTCAAACCGAACCGTTCGGAAAGGGAAAGGGTTTCTTGCAACGTATCGTTTCTATGCACGTCGTCGCCCTCTCTATCCCCAAAGCTTTCCTTCACGATATGCCGTCTGTTGCTCGTTGCGTAAATCACGGCGTTATCCGCCGTCGCGCTTGCCGAGCCTTCGAGCGCCGCTTTTAGCATACTGAAATCGTCGTTGTTTTGGTTGAACGACAAATCGTCGATGAAAATAATAAATTTCAAAGGATTGCCGTTGATATGCGCCATCACCGTCGGCAAGTACCGAAGCTGATCTTTACGAAGTTCAATCAAACGCAAACCCTCGTTAAAAAACTCGTTGGCAATCGCTTTCACCGTCGAGGATTTCCCCGTACCTGCATCCCCGCAAAGAAGAGTATTTGCCGCAGGTCTGCCCTCTAAAAAGGCGCGCGTATTCGCCACGACGCTATCGCGCTGGGCTTCGTATCCGATAAACTGCCCCATGCCCGTTTTGTCCGCGCTGACAATTGCCTCAATTTTTTTGTCGTCGGAAAAACGGAACATGCAATAGGAAGAAAAAATCCCGTAACCGTGGCGGTGCAAATTTTGCAGTCTTTCCGCATACGCCCCTACCATGTCCGCGTTCACAGACGAAAAATCGGGCAGAGTTTCTTCTTTTATGCCCATATCCGCCGCAAAATCCGCACGGGTCAACGCCCCCAAAAGCGCAAACGTCGACAGCTCGCTTTCCGCCGCTTCTTTTACGGCGCTGGGCAAAAATTTTCCGCTTGCCACGCTCTTGATATAGACGTTTTCGTCTTCAAACACAAAGCGTTTGACAAGCTCGGTAAGCGACCCGCCTTGGCGGTAGATTTCCGCTACGAACGCCGCGTACGCCTTACGCTTTTCAAAGAGGGCGTCCTCCTCGCAAAGGCAGTATTTTTCATACGCGCGCAAAAGCGGACTTTCCCAAACGGAGCCAAACACCGAACAAAGACACAAGCCGCCGTAAATTTTTTTCAGCTTATTTTCTTTCATACCC
>JAZUCW010000080.1:0-7107 GCA_045639305.1 Candidatus Scatosoma sp. | reverse complement strand
GCGTAATCGCTTTCGCGCAAGCGTCCGCCTGCACCGCTTCGTCCAACCGCGCCTCTTCGTCCGTAGGCACGAACCCCCGCGCTTTAAAATGCTTTATCTGATTTTCCTTGTTGGTGTAAAATTCGGCAAAATCCATCGCGTCCGTCTTATAACGGGAATAATTATTTACCCCCATTAACTTATACCCAGCAAAGGAAACGAGCTGTACCTGTTCTTCTTCCGCGGTCCCTTTGTTTAAGGTATACGTGGGCAATTTCGCCGCCGCAAAATTTTCTCCTAAATACTTTTCAATCGTCGTTTTATTCCAAATCCCCGACACAGCCGCCACGATACTGCCGTCGTTAAAGCCCGCCACGATTTTCGAATCGTTGACGTCCGCTTTTAAACGAGCGTCCTTGACGTACCCCCACATCGCTTGCGTTACCGCCTCGCCCGTAGCGTTTCCAAAATCACAAGAAATCGAAGTTTCCGCCAAATCCTTGTCGTAGGACACGCTGTAGCCCAAATCCTTCCCAAAATAGAACGACGAGGTGTACCACCCGTCCGTCATCGGGAAAGCAAACTGCTTTGACGAAGAACACTTGTTTAAAATCTTATCAAAGCTTTGCACGTCCTCTTCCGTCAACACCGACTTGTTATAATAAAGAAAAAAGGTGTTGTCCGTATACGGCATACCGTACACCCCTTTTTCGCCGCCCATCGAAATGGTAACCGACTCCATTGCCCCCTCCGAATTCGCCTGTTCCACTCGATTTAAACGCTCGCCTGCAATCCGCGCAAGTCCGTCGCCGTTGATGAGTTTTGGCAACTGATCGTTGATACACGAATATACGTCCGCCGCATTTTCCACGTCGTTAAGAACGCGGGTCGCCACGTCGTTTTCCCCTTGTATATCAATGACGAACTGATAGTTCTTGTCGGGACGTTCCTTTTTGAACTCCTCCACGACCGACTGCGCAAACGCACGATCAGCTTCGGATACCCATACCGTTAGTTTTATCGCACCGTCCTCGCCGCTCGAACAGGCAGCAAAACCAAAAACGGATAAAACCGCCAACCCGCAACAAAGCCCTCTCGCTGTTTTCTTCATAACCTTTCCTCCTCTCGTCCGTACACACGAACCTTTTCTTTTAGTTTTTCTTCTCTACGCTCTTTTTATACTCAAAAAAATAAAACTCTTCCGTTTCCGAAAGAGTTTTATTTCTCAATCTTATCTTTTATAAAGCTGCGTCAAAGTTTGTAGCCAAGCCGCTTTTTTGCGCCCGAAATCCCGTTCGATAAAACGGAACGTCCAGTTTTGCGCAGACACCGTAGAAGGCGCGTTTAGCCTTGCCTCTTCGCCAAACACCGCAATATCGTGCATGGGCAAAATCACCGTATCCGCCTTGGACGCAAATAACAATTCCATGATACTTCTACATTCGTCTTCTATCGTTTCCACAACGTAAGGGGAATCTAACGCAAGGCATTGCTTTTCCAATTCCTTTTCAAACGCTTTCCGTTCTTTTTCTTCCATCCCCTCTATAAACGAACGCAGCGTATCGTTATCGTGCGTACCCGTATACGCCACGCAATTTTCCTCGTAATAGATAGGCAGGTACTCGTTCGTAGGATTGTTATCGAACGCAAACTCGAAGACTTTCATCCCGGGAAAGCCCGTGTCTTCCATCAGTTTGCGCACACCCTCGTCAATCGTACCCAAATCTTCCGCCACGATCGAGTATTTTTTCATCTCCTTAAAAAGGTCGGCTTTCGGCCCGTCCAGCCACTCCCCTTCCTTTGCCGTTTCCGCACCGTCTGGAATCGCGTAAAACCGATCGAAAGCGCGGAAATGATCGATACGCACCATATCAAACAAGGAAAAGGCGTACGCGATACGTTCCTTCCACCAAGCGTACTTGTCCTTTTTCATCTTTGCCCAATCATAAACGGGGTTTCCCCAAAGCTGTCCGTCCTCGGAAAAGGCGTCGGGCGGGACCCCAGCACGCAGCGAAAGATTCCCTTCCCCATCCGAAACGAATAACTTTTTACGGTATTTCCAAGTCTCTACACTGTCCGCCGAAACGTAAATGGGCATATCCCCCATAATGGAAATACCCTTTTTCTTTGCATACGCACGCAACGCGTTCCATTGTTTTAAGAAGATATACTGCGTAAACAACCAAAACTCGATTTCCTCGGCGTTTTCCTCTATATATTCTTCTAACCCCGTCCCTTCGCAGCTTTTGTAAGGTTCGGGCCAATCCGTCCAAGGCGTATACGAAAATTTCGTCTTTAAGGTCATGAACAACGCGTAATCCGCGTATTTTCCGTCTTTTACAAAGGCAATCCAATCCTTATCCGTCTTATCAAACCGCGCGTACGCCTTTTTTAATACGTGGATTTTACAAGCAAACTGCTTTCCGTAATCCACCCGCCTAGCGTCCTCGCCCCAATCGATTTCCGCCCAATCCTCGCTTTTTAATATCCCATCCTTTTCCAATAAAGAAAAATCAATAAAATACGGGTTTAACGCATCAGATGCGCAAGATTGATAGGGACTGTCACCGTAGCCCGTAGGCAAGAGGGGCAAAACCTGCCATATCTTCATATTTGCGCTATGCAGCCAGTCGATAAACGCATACGCGCCCGCCCCCAAAGTTCCAATTCCGCAATCGGACGGCAGGGAAGATACGGGCAACAACACCCCTGCGCGACGTAAACTTTTTTTATTTTCCATCTCTTTTTTCCGTTCTTTACTCACTTTTAAAAGTTGTTTTCTTATTCTTTCCTTTTTTTCGGTTTTTATACCCTTTGCAAGCGGGAAAGCAGCAATTCCTCGTATTTTCTCACACCTTCAAGCCGCTCGGTTTTTATCGCCTCGCTTGCTTGCTTTATCAAAGGTTCTACCGCTTCCGTTTTCCCCGTCGCTAGCGAAAACGCCAATAAAACCCGCTTCGCTAAAACACTGTCGCCCTGCAAATATTCGGCGCACAGCTTTCCGCTTTCCGTCGCTCTTTCCACGTCGCCGAGCAAACAATGCATATAGGTCAATTCCGCCGCCAATTTTTCTATTTCCTTATCGGGTATATAGCACTGGATTTGCGCCAAACGATTTAAACAGTCCCCTGCCTTTTCCAAATCTTCCTTTTCCAAATAATAGCGATAGCGAAGGTCAAGAATCACCGCAAACATCGGCTCGTCCTCGCAAAGCTGCGGCAAATCAAAATATAAACTTTCGTCAATTTCCGCGTAGCTTTTCCCCTCGTACAACTGCCCTTGAATTTCCATAGCGGCAACCATCGTCCGTTCGGCAGGCGCAGAATTTTTTATCCCCTTTGCGATTAAAACGTCCGTTTTTCCGCTTGCGTATTCCAACGGCAAAACGTTTAAAAGGAACAAATATCCAAAGTACGGCAATACGCCGAAAAACACGAACGAAGGTCGTCCCACCAGAGCAAGAACCACCGCCGAAACGGCAAACGCAACCAGGCACGCACCGCTGCAAATCAAACCGCCGAGCGCGTACAAACGGGCGCGATTACGCATATTTCCACCCGTTTTCGGCACGACTTGGGTTTGGTCCGCCGAAAAGGGAGAAGCAAAACCAAAACGGAGCTTTCCCGATTTTCTATACAACTTAAAACAAAAGAATTTGATAAAAACGCATTCCATTTTTGCAGATTTTGCAAACCAAAGGTGCCCCAGCTCGTGCAGAGTCGGCGCTAAAATAAAAGAAAGAAGAACCCCCACGAGGGCAAGAATCGCTTGTACGTAATGGATTTTCCAAGCAAAATAAAACACCGTAACGATTCCAAAAATCAACAGCGCCGTAATGAACAACGCATACATAACCGCACCCGATCTTTTCATAATTCCCTCCTTATAATAATCCTTTTTTGACCGCGTAGCCCTCTAAATTATCCTTATCGCTGGCTATTAAGCGTCGTATTCCCAATTTCTCCATCAAAACGGAAAGCCAAACCGCGCCGCCCGACAATACGTCCGCCCTGCCCTTTTGTACGCAAGGAAGCGTAGCGATTTCCTCCACCGTCATCATCGAAAGCTTGTCCGCAAGCGCGCGCATTTGTTCTTGCGTAATCACCGCGCCCGTTACCTTCTCGCTGCTATAATTTTCCAATCGCAAAGACAGAGCCGCAAGCGTCGTCGCCGTACCGCCAATCCCGACAAGTTCGTCCGTTTTCGGCATATCGAAAAAACTTTCCGCCGCTTTTTCCGCCGCAGCCGTCAACAAGTTTTTCTCTCTCCCGCAGGTATCCTTTAATCGTACCACGCCGATATCCACGCTCTTTTTATACACGAGTTTCCCCTCGCGCTTTATCACAATTTCCGTGCTAGCACCGCCTACGTCGCAGATTCCGCCGTCCCCGCGTCCAAGCGCGCCGATTGCGCCGATTTCCGCCTCTTCTTCCCCAGAAAGAACCTCTATTTCCAAACGGCAAAGCTCGAAAACTCGCCCTAAAAACTCCTCTTTATTTTTCGCCGAACGAACGGCGGCGGTAGCAAAGGCAAACACCCCTTCCGCACCCTCGTCTTTCGCCTTTTCGCAAAAGAAAGCAACCGCTCTTGCGCTTCGTTCAATGGCAACGGCGTTTAAAATCCCACTCTGCGCCAACCCTTCGCCAAGGCGGGTGGTTTGCAGTACCTTATATAAAACTTTTCCGTCCGCCACGAATAGGAGGCGAACGGAATTGGAGCCGACGTCAATTACGGCAAATTTTCTCATTTATTTGTTTCCCTTTAAAATTTCGTATTCCCAGTACAGATATCCGCTTTCCAGCTCGGCTTCTGCTTTGTCTAATTCGTTTTCAGCACCTTCGACCATGTTTTCCCAATAGGCTTTTTCTTCTTCTGCCTTTGCGATTTTATTATTTTTCACCGCAATCGTAATCCATTGATAGATCAAAAAGCTAAAAAGTAAGACGATCAAAACGGTAACGGCGGAAACGACTGCCGTTATAATTCTTCTCGTTTTATCTTGTGTCATAATCTTTATCCCCTTGTTTTAAGAGTTTTTTCTTACTTTTTGCCTTTTTTAGTGCCTTTATTAATACAGTATAGCACACTTTTTCACAAAAAGCAAGTATTCTTCGTAAAGTTTTCCAATATATTATCCCACCGACCGCATAGCCTATCCACGTATACAAGCGAAAATCGGGAAAACGCAGCCAATACGAGCAACTTACACACCATACGGCAAGAACTAGAAAGAACAGCAAGTCCAACACAATCCCCATCGGAGGGCGTTTGCCTTTATCACATTGAAAGGCTAGCCGCAATAGAGCAAACCCCTCGTATAATACCCCTCCTGCAAAGCCGATTGCGATACACAGACAAAAAACGGGAAACTGGTTTTGCATACCCATCATTTAAACAGCCGCGAAGCAAAGCTCTTTGCCCCGTACGAAACGCTCGTAACCGAGCCTTCCGCCTCGAAAATCCCGCTAATTTTGGAAAAGCCGATAATTTTTAACCCCGTCCCCACTACCGAGATTCTACCTCCCGATAAAAGCGACAGGACGATTTTTACCTCGGAAAACGCCACGACGCTCTCCACGCCGCTAACCGTCAAATTTTTTCGTTGTTCAATATTGATAAAATGTTTCGTTTCTTGCATACCCTATCGTATGCAGAAAAAAATTTTTTTATCCCTCGGGCTTAAATTTATTTAAAAACGAATACTTCTTCCCTTCTTGCTTATATTCGGCAAGCGTATCAAGCTGTACGTTATGAATACTTTGAAAGATATTGTTTTCCACGTTCGGGTTTTCTTTTTTAAGCTCGGCAATCAACGCCTTTACCTTGCGCCGAGCAGAAAACGTATCCTCCTCTCCGCCCGTCAAATTTTGCGTAAATTTACATGCGCAGGCAATAAATTGCAAATCGTTGTATTCCTTCCAACGGAGTATATCGTTTTCCAAAATACAATACATCGGACGAATAAGCTCCATCCCCTCGAAATTGCTGCTTCGAATCCGAGGCAACATCCCTTGTATCTGGCCGCCGTACAGCATACCCATTACGGTCGTTTCAATCACGTCACTTTTGTGATGCCCAAGCGCAATTTTATTACATCCAAGTTCTTTTGCTTTTGCGTATAAATGCCCACGGCGCATACGAGCGCAAAGATAGCAAGGCGAATCCCCCGCCGCTGCCTCCGCCGCGGCAAAAACGTCGCTTGTAAAAACCGTAATCGGTACGTTTAAAAGCGCGGCATTGTCTTTAATCCGTTGCAAATTTTCGTCGTTGTACCCAGGGTCCATCACCAAAAAGACAAGCTCGAAAGGAACTTCGCTGTGCCGTTGCAGCTCTTGCATCAATTTCGCTAGCAACATACTGTCCTTCCCACCCGATATACAAACGGCAATTTTATCCCCTTTTGCAATCAAGCGATACTTCTTTACCGCCAAAACAAACGGCGACCACAGCGTTTTTCTGTACGTCGTTATAATCGAGCGTTCTATTTGCTGATATCTTTCGAGCTCCTTTCCCATAACGTCCTCTTAGCGCGTAACTTCTTTGCCATTATAACAAATTTCCGCCCGTCCGTCAAGATATTTCGTCCAAAAGCCCTCGTTCTTTCCTTTATATTCCTATTATAGCACGTCTTTTTTTCTTTTGCAAGCATTTTGCAAACATTTGTTCGTGTTTTTATAAAAAAAATAAATCGGGCTTACTAGCCCGACTTTACACCTGTTCAAAACGCATAACGAGCGTTTTTCCCCGTAACGGCGTCGTAATCGTCAACACGCCGTTTTCTAAGGGGAAGGGTCTATTTAAAATCAATCCTTTTAACCCCGTAACTAAAATCACGTTTTTCGTTTTGTCGTATTTATAACGCCCGTGCGTCTGACGCACTTTGCCCTCTTTTTCACGATAATACAGCGTGAACTCTTTTTCCGTTTCCAGTTCGAGGTCGATGTACGCGTATCGTTCTAACAAATCTTTATCCCCCAAACTCGCCATCGTGCACTCGTATCTACCCAAATAGGGTTTCGTAACGTCGATAAGTTGTACGGCTTGCATACTACGAAACCACGGCAATACGGCAAGCAACGCCAAAAACCCCGCCAAAATTGAACTTTTTACTATCCCGTTTCTCATTTG
>JAZUCW010000079.1:0-3614 GCA_045639305.1 Candidatus Scatosoma sp. | reverse complement strand
AACAACAATATCTTGGAAACGGTGAGCACGCCTGCAAAGTATAGAACGTTGCTTGCGTATAATACGACCTTGGGGGCTGGTAACAATAGCACGAACGTAGTATCGACGACGGGGCAGGGGATTTTACTCAATGGTGTGAAACTTAGCGAAATCCCCAATACGTCCATCGACTATGCCCACGGAAGCAGATATATCCAAATTAAAATCCCGCAAAGCTATCAAGACGGGCTTACGGGCGATATCATTTTGGAAGTTGTTGCAGGTACGACGTTTGAAAATCAAGTACTTGACGCATCGAAATTTACTTTGAGAGCAGGCAAATGGGTACCGTATACGGAGCCGACGGCGGTTACCTTCACGGGGATTCAGTGGAACGATATGGACTACGATCAATACGGCGGCAAGAAGGGGGTATTGCTTGCTTTCAGCGCGCACCTGTCTAAGGTTGCCAATGAATTTAACGGCAATATTCGGGAGACAAACCTGGCTTCGAGTATCGGCGAACATATCTATTTAGGCGGTAAAAAACTGTCCACCTTGCCCGGCGCGCTTGTGTCTTATCACTCGCAAAACTTCTTATTCGTCTATGCGGACAATATGTCTACGTATAGAACGCTGACGGTGGAAGAAGGGACGGTTGCGCTTGATTCGCGCCTTCCCGAAATCAACTTGTATTACGGCGTAAACCAGTGGTCTACGACCCCGATTTCCTACACCCCCGTAACCTTTACGGGAATTCGATGGAATAATATCGGTTACGGTATCTTTGAAGGAAAAGGCGGCGTATTGCTTGATTATTCGGCAAACCTTTCCATTATTCCCAACGATTACAATGGCGGATTGCAGCTCGTAAACCTTGCAAAAACGGCAATCGGTGAAAAGATTAAAATCGGCGGCGTTGCCTTGAAAGACATTGAAGGGGCGGAAATTCATTACCACTCCCTCGTCAATTTGTGGATTTACGCGCCGAACATGACGACGCTGGGTATCATCACGATTGAGGAAACGAATTTCCTCGACGTCACCTTGCCTGAAACGGCGCTTAGCTTTAACGGCTTGGCTTGGGAAGAATGTGAAGTGCCTGAGGAACCGACCGTCGTTACCCAAGGCATTGCCAACGATATGAATAACAATATTCTGGAAACGGTGGAACAAGGCAATCCCGTGCCTAGATACAGAACCCTTCTTAAATACGATCTTACGTTAGGCGCGGCGGCGAATGCTACGAACGTAGTATCCACGACGGGCGAGGGGATTTTGCTTAACGGCGTGAAATTGAGCGAAATTCCTAATGCTTCCATCGATTATGCCCACGGGAAATATTATATCCAAATCAAAATTCCGCAAAGTTATCAAGACGCGCTTACGGGCAGTATTATTTTGGAAGTCGTTGCAGGGACGAAATTTGAAAGTCAGGTCCTCGACGCCTCGAAATTTATTTTAAGAAACGGCAAGTGGGTCGTTTACGAAGAGCCCGATACGGTTACTTTTACGGGAATTCAATGGAACAATATCGGCTACGGTATCTTTGAAGGGAAGCCTGGTGTATTGCTTCAATTCAGCGCAAACCTTTCCGCAACGCAAAGCGAAATCGACGGCGGTTTGATGAGCGAAAACTTCGCTTCGACCGTTGGTGAAACGATCTATTTGGGCGGGGAAAAACTTTCCACCTTGCCCGGTGCGCTCGTTGCGTACCACTCGCAAAACTTTATGTTCGTTTACGCGGACAATATGGCAACCTACAGAACGCTTACGATAGACGAAGGTACGCAAATTTGCGATTCCTTCCTGCCGAGAGTGGATTTGTATTACGACGGCACGAACACTGCTGCTCCTTGGTCAACGACCCCGATTAGCTATACGGAAGTAGACTTTGTAAGAATTCAATGGAACAATATTGGTTACGTCGCGTTTGAAGGAAAGAAAGGCGTACTGCTTGATTATTCGGCAAACCTTTCCGTTGTTCCCAACGATTACAATGGCGGATTGCAGCTCGTAAACCTTGCTAAAACGGCAATCGGTAGTAAAATTTCGCTTGGCGGTACGCCGCTTAAGGATATTGCGGATGCGGAAATCAATTATCATTCCATGAGCAAGATTTGGATCTACGTACCGAACATGACGTCGCTTGGCAATCTTAAGATTGAAAAGACGAATTTCTTCGACGCAATCATTCCCGCTTTGGACCTTTCCTTTAACGGCTCGGCTTGGGAAGAATATACGCCTCCCGCGGCTTCTACCGTAGTATGTAAGGGCATTGCCAACGATCTGAACAACAATGACAACAGTGAGGGGAAGTGGTATAGAACTTTGCTTGCGTACGATCTTACGTTGGGCACGGAGGCAAACTATACGAACGTCGTTGCCGTTACGGGGCAAGGGATTTTGATCAACGGCGTGAAGCTTAGCGATATTGAGGGATCTACCGTTGACTACGGACACGGGAAAAATTATCTTCAATTTAGAATCCCTAAGAGCTACCAAGACGCGCTTGAAGGCGAAATTATTTTGGAAGTCGTTGCAGGGACGAAATTTGAAAGCCAAGTGCTTGACGGGGCGAAATTCGTTTTGAGAAACGGACAATGGGCGCCTTATAAAGAACCTGAGGCCGTTGAACTTGCCGCTATTTTCTGGAACAATACTGGACACGACGTGTACGAAGGTAAAAACGGCGTCATGTTGTCCTATTCGGGATACCTTTCCAACGTTTCTAAAGAAGTGGGCGGTGGAATTAAAGAGCTTAACTACGTAGGTACGGAGCTCGGCGAAAAAATTAAATTGGACGGCGTTGCGCTCAACGATATTGCCGATGCGGAAATTATGTATTTTGGCTTGTCGCTTTTGTGGATTTACGCGCCCAATATGACTTCTTATCACGAATTGACGATCGAATCGAACGCTTTCTTTATCGTCTCTATTTTACCCGACACGCGTCTTGCGCTGTTTGGGTCGCAATGGGCGGAAAGTTATAAGATTACGCACGTCATCAACGGCGAAGAGAAGGTGACCTACAGTAAGAAGGATGCAAAAACCGTTCTTGGCGCAGAATATTACGATTCGTTGTTTGCCGAAGAAGATTTAGGGGTGAAGCTCGTTTCCTTCCAAATCGGCGATACCCTTTACGGGGCTGAAGATTACTTCATGGTAAACGGCGATCTCTCCGTTACGGCAACGGTGGTTGGATACGAAACGACCGAGGGGGCGGCGGTAAGATTGTTGACCCCGACGGGTATTCGTTACGAAACCAAAATTGATAAGGCTACGTACGATTATCTCGTAGAGAAATACGGCGAAGAGAATATAGAAACGGGTACCTATATCGTGCCGAGAAACTATTTAGGGCTGGATACTTTTGCCGAATATTTTGCCGACGCGGCAAACGTTGACGGCGAGGACTACGTAAAAATTGTCAATGATGGTTTCTACAATGCAAAAACGGTAGAAGTGGATGGATTCTATAAGTACTATGGTTCTTTGGTGGACCTTTTACCGCACAACTATTGTACAGAATTCTTCGGTATTGGCTATATTAAGATTAACGATGGCGTAAATGAATACATCTTGTATGGCGGAAGCGAAATGAATAACTATACGAGATCGATCTATGAAGTGTC
>JAZUCW010000078.1:0-4513 GCA_045639305.1 Candidatus Scatosoma sp. | reverse complement strand
CCATTATTTCTTTTTTCTGTTATAATGTAATCGTAATTGTCATAATATGGGCAAACGAGAAGACATTGGAAGATAAAACGGAAATAATGAAACAAAAAAAGGAATAATTGACACCGAAAATTAAAAGGTGTATGTTATAATAAGAAAGGAAAAAATATTTTGTTTTTATAAAAAGACTTTTATAGAGACGTAAGACAAGGAGGCAAAATAGTATGAAGAAAAGAATTTCGGCGTTGTGTTTAGCGCTTGCGGCAACGTTCGCGTTTGGCGCTTGCGGAGACTCGGAAGAAAACGGCGGCAGCTCTACCCCGAACAAACCCGTAGAGGGAACGAAACTTTCCTATCAATTCGATGGGTTGGACGAGGCGTATATGCCTCGTTTGGACAAGGTGAAGCAGATGGAAGGTTCGATTGACGTTGCTATCGTTTTCGAGGGAACGGAAGCGGGCTGGCGCGCGGTTGCAGATGAATACGAAAAGATTCACGGCGGCGCGGTTGGGGTCGTATTGGATACGAAATACAATGCGGCAAGCTATCAAGAAATCGCAGATACGGAAGTAGCGGACGACGAAACCGAATGGGATATCGTGCAGGGGAATCTGCTCTCTTCCAAGGTATTGACCGCAGAATGCTATAACATGTATTCGAGCGTATACGGTTTAAACGCTTATGCGGGTAACAAGTATTGGACGGAAGTTTTGACGAAGAACGCTTACGTTACCGATACGTCGGGTATGAACACGGACGTATTTATCATGAACAGCCTTAACCTCAACACGGGTTGGTTCGTCAACAAAGAAGCGCTTGCAAAAGCGGCGGCGGAAGGTTATAACGGCGGCGTAGCGAAAAACCCCGAGACGTGGGCAGAGCTTATCAGTCTTTGCGATTATATGCAGAAAGCTGGGTATAGCGAGCCTTTGGGACTTTCCTTGCACCCCTCGTCGGTTGGCGGTTCGCAGTTTATGTGGTTGCTTCGTGTTTACGGGGACTACTATTATAGAAACATGTACGATTACGTACAAAAGACGAGAACCGACGGCGTAACGTATAAGGTGGATTTGACGGCGGAAACGCCCGAAGCGCATAAGGATTTCGACTTGAGCCACAACAAGCTCTTGTCCACCATTCTTGACCCTGAAACGCCGCTTACGATTAAGACGAGCGCGGGGCAGACGGAAAGCGCGTACGTTGGTGCAAACAGCGCGAGATTTAAAGAATTCTTGTCGCAGTTCGAAGATTTGAAACCTTATCTTGCAGTCGGTGCGGATACCGTTACGCACGACGAAATGCGCAGCGAATTCTATCAGCAATCGCAAGGCGACGAATCCCCGCAAATCTTCTTGGATTTCGTGGGCTCGGGCTTGCTCTTTGGTAGAGCGGATTCGAAGGTAGATGCGGATTTGTTTGACTATCCTACGATGCATAGTAAAGGTGGGTTTATCAAGGAAGGCACGCTTGTTCGTGACGTTGGCGGCAACGGCGGTTATCTTTCCATTGTTTCGCACGATGCAAACCAAAACAGATTAAACCTTGACTTTATTAAATTCTTCATGTCGCCGTACGGGCAGTCGATTTATTATAATGCGTTGGAAGGAACGAGCGCAACGCCGCAGGGCTTGACGACGGTCAATAACGATTTGGTGGCTGTGCCTGAAAAATGGAAGGCGTTCTTCAGCAGTGAAAAAGTACAATTCAGCGGCTTGTCCGACAACAACGAATATATCAACTGGTTGATTTGCGGTCTTTGCGCAGACTCGACGGCAAAACAGCAGAACCAGACCTATTGGAAACGCTTTATGATGGGCGAAGGCGATTTGGCGATGACGGCAACCCAGTTTGCAACCAACTGGCATTCGACTTTGCTTTCCGCTTGGCCGCGTGAGGCGAAGAATTTGAGAAACTGGAACGTAAATTGTTGGAAACCTGAAAACTTGGATTTGGACGATGGGATAGCGAAATCGTAAACCCGTCCAAACCTTATGAAAAGGGGATGGAACGAGATGGAAGAAGCAAAAAAAGATTTTTGCAAAAAGAAAAATAAAAGTAAACTCGCGGCGATTATTTCGGCGGTTTTGTTGGCGTTGTTGATAGCGGCGACCGTCGTCTTGGGTATTTTAATGCCTTCGGGGGAACGGATTGCGGCTGCAGACGGGTCGAACGTTACCTCGATTGCCGCGGGGATAGATAACGATTGGTATTACGCAACGTCCAACTCCTCCGTGTACCACATGGACAAGGAGGGGAACCCCATTGGCGAGCCTTTCTCGTTAAAAGACGAGGCGAAAGCTCGTTTTGGGGAAGATTTTGACGTGGGGAATATTCAATCGTTTACGGTTGGGAAAGAATCGGGTTACGTTTGGATTTATACCAACGTGCATTATCTTTTCAAGCTGGAAAACACGAAAGACGGATTGCAGCTTTGCGATGATTACGCGTTAATTAACGGGGATTTTAAAGGCTTAACGGAAGACGAAAGCCACGTCTACGTCGTTACGGGTATTCCTTATATCGTGATTTCTAAATACGACGTAGAGGATATTTCCACGGCGGCGGGTACGGGGTATCTTTACAACGTTACCCGTGCCAATCCTTGTATTTTAGAGCTGGTAAGAGGCTTGCAGGTGCAAGGCTTTGAAGTATACGACGGGTTCTTGTACCTCTTTTTCAAGGGCGGATTTTATCGTATGTCTACCGACTTTAACGGGAACGACTACGAAGGCGTTTTGATGGGGGCGTATCAGACGGAATACGCGAAAAACTACGATGCCTTCTACGCGGAAATTTATGCGGAAGAAGAATTGAGAGTGGAAAACGGCGAAATCGAATACGTTGACGAGGATATGGTGGCACTGCGCGCAAAACGCAAGGTGGAAAATTTGGCGTTTGAAAACGTGCAAGCTATCTATCCCGAGCTTGAAAACTATAATTGGGACGAGGGCGTGGTAGAAGTTGAATTGTCCGCCTTCCTTGCAGGTCGTTATCGCGTATACAATATCAACGTTATCAACTCGGAGAGCGTTGCCGTCGATAAGGAACAAGGCAACGTGTATACCTTCGCAAAAGACGGTATTTTTAAATATTCTTTCGACGATCTTGCAGAGATTGAGAACGAATATTTTGAAGAGGACGACCTCGTCCGTTTGGATATCGAATTGGTTGCCCTGCCTACGAACGTCTTCTTTGATTCGACGACGGGGAAAGGGTATACGACCTATCAAGATTTGCAGACGGTAACCTTTATCGATTTTAGAACGGAAAAAGAAATTTTTACCGGGGACCTCGATTACGATATTTCGGTTGTTATCCATAACACGGAAGGGGATTACGCGTACTATCTGTACGAAGATAAGGTAAACGGCGAATCTGGCGTGCGCTACTTAAAAGGTTGGAACGTAGACGAAATTCTGCGTGCGGAAACCTTGCGTCCGATTTTCATCGTCTTTATTATCCTTTCCGTAATTTCGGCGATAGAGACCTTGATTTCCTTCCTGTTCTGGAAAAAGAAAGGCTTTGACGTGGCGTTTTTCAGAATGTTGAAAGACTTTAAAAAGCAATGGATCGTGTACACGATGTTGGTAGTATCCAGCGTATTCCTTATTATGTTCTGTTACTACCCTGCCGTGGCGTCCATTTCGAACTCTTTCTTCGATTATACGCGAGAAAGACCTACGCTTATTTGGAATAATTTCAAAAACTACGTCGAAGTGTTTACCAACGAATACGCGGGCGAGTCGTTTAAGAATATGTTCGTATTTTTGTTCTTCGATCTCGTGTTTGCGCTGATTCCGCCCCTTGTGTTTGCGTTCTTCCTTACGATTATGCGCAACCGCGGATATTCGGCGTTGACGCGTACGTTGTTGTTTATTCCCGGTATTATTCCTGGGATTGCGTCGACGTTGCTTTGGAAAAACGGTATTTTGGGTGGCGACGGCGTGCTTAGTGCGCTCGTGCAGCTTTGTGGCGGCGAAAAGATATCTTTCTTTAGTAGATATCCGATCCCCTCGCTGATTTTCATGGGCTTCCCGTACGTTGGGTCGTATCTTATCTTCTACGGCGCAATGATGAACGTGCCCGACAGTTATTACGAAGCGGCGGAACTCGACGGTATTACGGTTATGAAGAGATTCCTTTTCATTGATATTCCGTTGATTTTCTCGCAGATTAAATACGTATTTATCCTTACCTTTATCGGTTCGGTACAAAACTTTGGTAGAACGGAACTCGTTACAGGTGGTCAAAACGGCGATAAGACGGTTATTTTCCAAATGTATACGAAGATGAACGACGGTGCGTGGGGGGAAGCTGCGGCGTACGCCACGATACTTTTCTTGTTCCTGTTTGTCGCCACGGTACTGAATTTGCGCATGCAAACGAAGGACAAGGAGGTGTAATATGAGCAAGAGTTTAAGAAGCCAAGATAAAAAGAGCTGGCAAATCTTTATCATTATCTACATCACGATCTTTACGTTGTTTACCTTGATTCCTTTGTATTTGACGTTTATCAATTCGTTGA
>JAZUCW010000077.1:0-8080 GCA_045639305.1 Candidatus Scatosoma sp. | reverse complement strand
CCTTGAACTGCTCGCATCTAACCCGTTTCGTGTAACTACTCGGTTGTTTGATTGAAAAACGTAACCCGACAAATATATATTTCTATTATATAATATATATAATTAAAAACAGTAAGGAGAATTGCCCATGAAAAAATTTTTGACGAGCGTCTGTTCGTTTGCCACGATTGCTTGTGTAGCTTTTGGCGCAACGGCGTGCGGAATGAGTACCGATCCCGAGGTGCTGGCGAAAAACTTGGAGAATAAGGGGTATATGGTTTCTTCCTTTCAATCCTTGGACGAGTTTTATGGGCACGGCTTTATAAGTGCTGACCTGCGCGACAAAGACGTGGAGCTTGTGCTACTTGCCAGAGATGGGGACCCGACGGAATTCCTTGCATCGTATAATTGGATCGAGATTTATTTTTGTGAAGACGAGGATACGGCGGAGTATTTGTACGAGGATCTGTATGCCTATCTGAAATATGAGAAAATAGAGGTATTAGAAATTCAAGACAACGTCGTTTATGTAGGGACTTCTGACGCTATCGAAGCTGCAAGGGGTTAATTAAAAATAAAAGGCATAACAAAAAACGAACTCGCGAGAGTTCGTTTTTTTATACTTATTCTGTTACGATAACTTGCCGCTGCGGTTCGCAGGTTAGATGCATACCGAGCGCCTTAAACGTTCTTTCGTCCACGTGGGAAAGCATAACGGTGGAGTGGATTTCACAATTTTTCAGTTTATCCAGTTGCGCGACTGCCTTTTTTGCTTTCGGGTCGTTGACTGCGCAAATCGAGAGCGCCATCAGCACTTCGTCCGTGTGCAAACGGGGGTTGACTGCGCCCATGTGTTTGACCTTGAGGTGCTGCAACGGTTCGATAATCGTCGGGGAAATCAGTTCGATTTTATCGTCGATACCCCCAAGCGCTTTTAAAGCGTTTAAAAGACAAGCCGCCGACGCACCGAGGAGTTTGCCCGTTTTGCCCGTTACGATCCGTCCGTCGTTTAATTCGATGGCAACGGCGGGCGCGCCCGTTTCTTCTGCCTTGGCAAGGGCGGGGGCAACCGCGTGGCGGTCGTCTGTGGAAATTCCCGATTTGCGCATCAAAAGTTCCAGTTTTGCCACGACGTCTTTGCTTGTTCTGCCTTTTTTTGCATCGCAAAGGGCGGCGTAATAACGGCGGAGGATTTCGTTTTTGGAAGCGGCTTTGCAGACTTCGTCGTCCACGATACAAAAGCCTGCCATATTCACGCCCATATCCGTAGGGGATTTGTAGGGGGAATAGCCGAGGATTTTTTCGAGCATTGCCGATACGACGGGGAAAATTTCCACGTTGCGGTTATAATTGACTGCCAATTTCCCGTACGCTTCGAGATGGTAGGGGTCGATCATATTCACGTCGTTTAAATCGGCGGTTGCCGCCTCGTAGGCGAGGTTGACGGGATGGGAAAGGGGCAAATTCCAGATCGGGAAGGTCTCGAATTTTGCATACCCAGCCTTTACGCCGCGTAAATTTTCATGATAGAGTTGGGAAAGGCAGGTTGCCATTTTTCCGCTGCCAGGTCCGGGCGCGGTAACGATAACCAAACGGCGTTTGGTCGGAATATACTCGTTTTGGCCGTAGCCTTCCTCGCTAACGATTTTGTGCACGTCGGAAGGGTAGCCTTCGATTGCGTAATGTTTATAGACGTTGATGCCGAGGTTTTGCAAACGCTTGATAAACCCGTCCACCGCAGGCTGGGGCTGATACATCGTCATTACCACGCTGCCTACGTACAAGCCTTTGCTTTTGAAGATATCGATAAGGCGAATAACGTCCGCGTCGTAGGTGATTCCCAAATCGCTGCGGTATTTATTCTTGACGATATCGTTTGCGCTGATAACGACGAGAATCTCCGCAATCGAACGGAGTTTTAACAGCATTTTGATTTTACTGTCGGGTTCAAAGCCGGGCAAAACGCGAGAAGCGTGGTAATCGTCGAAAAGTTTTCCGCCGAATTCGAGATACAGCTTGTCCCCGAACGCGTCGATGCGTTCTTGGATTTTTTCCGATTGCATAGACAGATATTGCTTGTTGTCAAAGCCAATCTTGTTCATAAACTTCTCCTTGGTTTTTCGTCCGTTCTTCAAAAAATCGTTATCTCATATATTGTAGCAAAAAAAAACCCGATTGTCAATCGGGTGGCGATAAATTCGCGGCTTAGAAAAAATATTTTTTCTAAAATAAAATTGACAAAAGGAAAGGCGTGTGATATAATGAGAAAAAATGGGGAAACAGAAATGAAGAAATTTTTGATGGTGTTGCTTGGCGTGCTGTTATCTTTATCGGCAATCTTTTGCTTTGGTGGGTGTGATTTGTCGGGGGTATCGGACGGCACCGAGGAAAGTTTTAACGCTGCCGCGTACAACGGAATTTATTATTTCCAGTCCAAGACGGTAGTGGATAAAACGACGAACGAGACTACCGTGTACGAGGTGGGCAAGGACGGATATACGAAAGAGTATATGACTTTGGAAATCGACGGCGAGCTCTACGAGCTAAAATCGGAAGGCGTAGTATTGTCGGGGAATTGGAGTTATAACGATGTGGCGGGGGTAAAAAATCCTTTTGATTTTTACGCCAACGGAGTGCTTGGGTTTTCTGCCTCGATAAAGGACGGCGTGTTTACGAGAAAGATTAGAGAATATAACGTGGATATCACCATCGTCTTGGTAAAAGAATAACGAAAAAGCCCTGCGGTTATACGCCGCAGGGCTTAATTTTTTTTTCTTAAATTTTCTTCTTTAACTCGCGGACGGCGTTGAGTAAGAAATATTCCGCGGTCGTATTTTTACGGATGAGCTGCACCGCTTCTTCGGGGGTGCACCAGCGCGCTTCGGCGATTTCCGATGCGTTGGCTTTAATCGGCGTATCCTCGACGACAACGATGAAATTCAGCATCAAAATATCCTTGCGCGCGTGGTAGCGCGAGGACATATATTTGGCTTTCACCACGTCCATGCCCAGCTCTTCCTTGATTTCGCGGGGGATGGTTTTCTCGGCGTTTTCGCCCTTTTTGATATAGCCGGCAAAGAGAATAAAATCGTCGTCCTCGACGTGTTTTGCCAGCAAAATTTTATTTTGTTCGCGGTTGGTTACGACCATGGATACCGCAATGGGGAATTGCGGGAACATATACGATTGACATTTTGCGCAATAGGGGATAAGCCCCTCGTTTTCACAAAAACGCAACGTCAACTTCTCGCCGCACTCTCTACAATACATACTTTTTCCTCCCTATGGCGGCGATTTGCGCCCGCCGATAGTATTATCATACGCTTTTTTAAAGAAATTGTCAATAGGGAAAGAAAAATTTTTATAAAAATTTCCGTATACGCAAAAATTGAAAAACCACGCGCACGCGCATATTAGCGCTTGACATATATACAAAATTGCGCTATAATGAGGCATATACAGAATGCGGGAAAAGGCGAAAAAACTCGATTTTTGCGCATTTTATCAAAGGCGAAGGTAGAATATGTTGACGAAATTTTATAAGATGCACGGAATCGGCAACGATTATATTTATTTCAACTGTATGGAAAAAGAACTGTCCGACCCCGAAGGGGTTTCCGTTCGGCTTTCCGACAGACACAAGGGGGTCGGCGGAGACGGGATCGTAATGATATGTTCCTCTTCGGTTGCCGATGCAAAAATGCGCATGTTCAATGCGGACGGCAGCGAGGGGAATATGTGCGGCAACGCCATCCGTTGCGTAGGAAAATTCCTTTACGATTTTGCGATCGTAAAAAAACCGCTGCTTACGATTGAAACGAGAAGCGGTATAAAAACTTTGCAGCTTTGTATCGGCAAGGACGGCAAAGTGGAAAGCGTAAAGGTGGACATGGGTGCGCCGATTTTAAATCCTAAGGATATCCCCGTGCTGCTCGACGGAGAGAAAATCGTTGCCCGTGAAGTGGAAATCGCGGGCGAAAAAGAAAAAATTACTTGCGTTTCCATGGGCAATCCACACTGCATTTTGTTTAAAGACCCCGACGGATTGGACCTTGAAAAAATCGGTCCGTACTATGAAAATAATCCGCTCTTTCCCCAAAGAGTCAATACCGAATTCGTGAAGGTGTTGGACAAAAACGATTTGAAAATGCGGGTTTGGGAACGTGGCAGCGGCGAGACGTGGGCTTGCGGTACGGGCGCTTGCGCCGTGGCGGTGGCGGCGGTGCTTTGCGGTTACGCAGAAAGAAATAAAGATATTACCGTGCGGCTTCGGGGTGGGGATTTGACCATCCGTTGGACGGACGAAACGGTGTACATGACGGGCAGCGCGACGCTCGTATTCGTCGGCGAAACAGAAATTTAAGGATTTAAGAGAGAAGAAGTATGAAACCGAATTATCATTATAAAAACGTAGCAGAAACCTATTTGTTTTCGAATATTGCCAAAAAAGTAGCGGCGTATACGGCGGCGAACCCCGACAAAAAAGTTTTGCGCTTGGGGATTGGCGACGTAACGTTGCCCTTAGCCCCTGCCGTGATTGCCGCGATGCACGAGGCGGTAGACGAAATGGGCAAAGCGGAGAGCTTTAAAGGTTACGGTCCCGAACAGGGCTACGGATTTTTGCGGGAGAGTATTCAAGGCTATTACGCCCGTCGCGGCGTAACGCTGGCGGCGGACGAGATTTTCGTTTCCGACGGCGCAAAATCCGATTGCGGAAATATTCTCGATATTTTCGATAAGGACAACGCCGTACTCGTACCCGACCCCGTGTACCCCGTGTACGTGGATACCAACGTTATGGCGGGCAGAACGATTGCCTATATGCAGGCGACGGCGGAAAACGGATTCTTACCGATGCCCGATGAAAACGTAAAAGCGGATATTATCTATCTTTGTTCGCCCAACAACCCCACGGGTGCGGCGTACACCAAAGAACAGTTGAAGGTTTGGGTGGATTTTGCCATTGCGCAGGGCGCCGTTATCTTATACGACGCGGCGTACGAATCCTTCGTTACCGACGGTGCAGCACGCAGTATTTTTGAGGTGGAAGGAGCGAGAAAATGCGCAATCGAGCTTTGCTCGTTCTCGAAAACGGCAGGGTTTACGGGTACCCGTTGCGGATATACCGTCGTGCCTTGCGAACTCGAATTCGACGGTATGAATTTACGAAAAATGTGGCTCCGCCGTCAAACGACGAAATTTAACGGCGTGTCCTATATCGTTCAAAAGGGCGCGGCGGCGGTCTTCTCCGAGGAAGGGGAAAAGCAGATTGCGAAAAACCTTGCCTATTATCGGGAAAACGCCGAAAAAATCGCCGCTTGTATGGACGAGTGCGGAATTTCCTATACGGGCGGAAAAAATTCCCCCTATATTTGGTTGCAGTGTCCTTGCGGTATGACGAGTTGGGAATTTTTCGATTATCTTTTGGAAAACGCGCAGGTCGTCGGTACGCCGGGCAGCGGTTTTGGTAAAAACGGGGAAGGGTATTTCCGTCTTACTGCGTTCGGCAGCCACGAAACTACGGACGAGGCTTGCAGCAGAATTAAAAAGCTGTTGAAAAAATAAGAAAAACGGAAGGTCGGTATGCAAAAGAAATTCTCGCAACGCTTAAAAGAGAATATCATACGCTATGCAATCTATTTTGCGGCAGTCGTCGTCGTGCCTTTTATCACGCCCGTGTTTAAGCTGGTGTTTAAAAGGGTCTACTACGGCTATTTGCAAAACATGATTGCCGATACGTTCACCGTCATTTTTTGGTGTATAGGCTTTATCGTGATAGCCCTTCTTGCGCGAAAGAAAAAGAAAAAAGAACGGGACGCGTTACAGCATTCTAACGTCGTTATCCATCCTGAAACCGAATTAAAAACGGAGGAGGGGAAGCGGAAGGGGGTGCCGCCTCTGCCTTGGAAAAACGTGGGCGTTTTGACGGCGATTTCTATTTTTTGCGTTTTCTTTGTTAGCATGCAAATCGGTTGGGAAGTCAAACCCTTTTACGATATTGGCGAAAAGGTAATGGGCATGACCGAAATGCTTGGCAAGTTCGCGATGCTTGGCAAAAATTGTGTCAAAGTCGTATGGATCGTGTTAATACTGAAATGTTCGTACGAAATAGCGGACGAAGTATTTTTCCATCTGCCTGAATCGGGTAAAAAGACTTGGTCGATATGGGGCGGTATCGGGGCGCTGATGGGCTTGTTCGGTTTGTACGACGTGCTGATTTCCGGCATGACGACCGCGATGACGTTTACCTATCTGTTGGTGATTTATCCCGCAATCGTTGCGATTTATTATTTTGCGCAGCGGCGAGGCGTTAAAGCGGGACTTTTGATTTTACTCGTGTATATTTTCTAACCTTGGAGGAAGACGGGGCGTGAAATTTTTGAAATGGTTAAAAGCGAATCAACTTGCGTTTATCTATTTTGGGTTTTCGATGTTGATTGAAATGGCGGTCGTTTACGGCGTCGAAGGGACGTTTTTTATACAACGCCCCTACATTTTCATTGGTTTCGTGTTGGCGATAACGGCGCTCGTGCTGTTATTGCCCAATAACCGTACTCGTTTGTTCGTCTACGGCGGTTTGTTGATTTTTCAGGCGGTTATCGACCTCGTATTTGCCGTAATTTACGATATGACGGGGCAGTATTTCGATCTGGGTATGCTTAGTCTGCGTAGCGACGCGTTCGGGACGTTAGAGAGTATTCCCGTCAACCCTGCTGCCTTCTTTTTAGGGTTGTTTTTCTGTATTTTATATTTCGTTTACGGCTTGCGGATTACGTACGAGGAACGGCATTTGCACGTAGGCAGATGGTCGGCGTTCTTCTACGCGTTGGCGTCGATAACGGGCGTTACGATTATGATTGGTTCGGTGGTGTCTTTCTTCCCTGCGGATACCGACAAATACGAAGAAATGCGCAACGGCAATACGACGGGCATGTATTCGGCGTACGGGATGCTTGGCAATCTCATCGGAGAGATCTCCAAGAGTATGTCCAAAGACGAAATCGCGATGTCTGACGAGGAACTCGAACGCTTTATCTATAACTATCAGGAAGTACCCGGAAAAACGAGCTATTTCGGCGTTTCGAAAGGCAAAAACGTCGTAACCGTATTGGCGGAAAGCTTTGAATGGTACGCCTTTTTGAAGAACGAAGAATACCCTAACGCTCTGAATTTAACGGACGAGGAATTGGCGTCGCTGTATCCCAATCTTACCAAATTTTACAATGAAAGCGTGGTTATGACCAACTTTCATTCCCGTGAAAAGACGGATATTTCCGAAACGCTCAGCATTATGGGCAGTTATCCCACGGATGCGTACGTAAATTACGACTATGCGGATAACGCAATGCCGAATACGCTGCCGAATATTTTAAAATTGGAAACGGGCGAGGAGAATTTGATTGCGCGCTCCTTCCATAACGGGTATAAGAGTTTTTATAACCGCGAAGAGGCGCACGTTACGTTTGGCTTTGAAGGCTTGACGGATATGTACGATATGGAAGAAATGGCAAACGAGGATTTGGATCCTTGGGAAAAGCCTACTTTCGTCAATTATAACGACGAAGGGGAAAGAAATCTCGACAGCGAAATGATTGAGACGGCAAAGGATTTGATGTTCCCTACGGACGGGACTCGTTTTTATACCTATATTACGACGATTACCATGCACGGCGTGTACTATTCGAGGGAAAACCTGCAAGATGAAAAATGGCGTATCGTGGAAACTTTGGGTACGGAACGGTTGTTTGAAATTGCCAATACGGACGGGGCGGAAATTTTGTTCTATTATATGATTACCGCGCTGGAGTTCGACGATGCAATCGGCGCAATGATGGCGGATTTGGAGGCGAAAGACCTCTTGGATGATACCGTAATCGTATTGTTTGGCGACCATAACGCGTATTATCAACAGCTTAGCAACTACGTGAAAAATATCAACGATTACGATACGAAAGGCAAGTTCACCGATTTGTACAACGTTCCGTTTATGATTTACGATACCGATCTCGTGTCGGAGCTTGACAAGAAAGGGGAATCTCGAATCGTTGATAAGTTTACCTGTACGGCGGATATCGTGCCGACTTTGCTTGATTTGCTGGGG
>JAZUCW010000076.1:0-2512 GCA_045639305.1 Candidatus Scatosoma sp. | reverse complement strand
CTATACACCTTTTCTGTGCCGTCGCTACCGCCGCCGTCGTTTTCGCCACAACTTGCAAAGCCTACCGCCAAAGTAAGGCAAGCCAGCGCCGACAACAATTTTACCCAGTTCTTTTTCATAAAAATCTCCAATAAAAAGTGGTTTATTTATAAGCTCATTTTACCACGCTTTCCGTTTTTTGTCAACGCTTTTTTAATAAAAACAACGCGCAGCGAAATTCGCTGCGCGTTGTTTTGTTGTTTGCATTAAACTTTCATTCGTCTTTCGGCGATTGACCGCTTTCGCGGAGTGGCGCAAAACTGCGTTTCTTGACTTCCTTTTTAGTGTTTGAAATGTCTTTCGCCAACGAAGATCATCGCAATCCCCGCCTCGTTACAAGCGTCAATCGAAAGCTGGTCTTTGATACTGCCGCCGGGTTGTACGATTGCCGTAATGCCCGCTTTTACACATTCTTCTACGCAATCAGGGAAGGGGAAGAACGCGTCGCTTGCCATAACCGAGCCCTTGATTTCGTCGCCTGCGTGTGCAATCGCCTGCTGTGCCGCCCAGATACGGTTGGTTTGACCCATACCAATCCCCGTCGTTCTGTCCGCTTTACCAACGACGATAGCGTTCGACTTGGTATGCTTTACGACCTTCCAGTTGAACATAAGCGCCGCCATTTCTTCTTCCGTAGGCGCGCGTTTGGTAACTACCTTCAAATTCTCGGGTGCAAACAGCGTATTGTCGTAATCTTGTACGAGCAAACCGCCGTATACTTTCTTCATATCGTACGCGCTTGCTTCACGCTTTGCTTTGATATCGGGGAGCTCCAAAAGGCGAATATTCTTTTTGCCTTTCAAAATTTCCAAAGCCCCCTCGGTATACGATTCAGCAATAACGATTTCGATAAAAATCTTATTGATTTCCGTCGCCGTCGCCTCGTCCACCTGTCCGTTGATCGCCAAAATGCCGCCGAATACGGAAACGGGGTCGGATTCGTACGCTTTGATATACGCCTCGTGGATCGTCTTACCCGTACCTACGCCGCAAGGATTTGCGTGCTTGCAAGCCACTACGCAGGGTTCTTCGAATTCTTTCACGAGTTCAAGAGCGCCGTTCGCGTCGTTGATATTGTTATAGGAAAGTTCTTTCCCCCAAAGCTGTTTTGCCTTGGAAAGCGAGCCTGCGCGGATAAATTCTTCACTGTAATAGGATGCGCCTTGGTGCGGGTTTTCGCCATAACGCATATCCTGCGTTTTTTCATACGCAAAAGTAATACTGTCGGGGAAACGGATATCGAGCTGCTGCGCCAAATAGTTGGAAATCATGCTATCGTAAACCGCCGTATGCGCAAATACCTTATATTGCAAATATTTTTTGGTATCCAGCGTAATTTCACCCGCTTCCAATTCGGAAAGCACTCTTTCATAATCTTTAGGGTCAACGACGACGGCTACGTCCTGATAGTTTTTCGCCGCCGCGCGGATCATCGTAGGACCGCCGATATCGATATTTTCCACGGCGTCCGCAAAAGATACGCCGGGTTTAGAAATCGTCGCTTTAAAAGGATAGAGGTTGACTGCTACGATATCAATCGTGTTAATATTCAGCTTTTCAAGCTGTTCCATATGTTCGGGGTTCGAACGCATCGCCAAAAGCCCTGCATGCACGATGGGGTGCAAAGTCTTTACTCTGCCGTCAAGACATTCGGGAAAGCCCGTGAGTTCGCTGATACCGATAACGGGAAGCCCTGCGTCTTTCAAAGCCTTTGCCGTTCCGCCCGTGGAAATGATTTCGTAATCGCACGCAATCAGTCTTTGACAGAATTCTACGATGCCCGTTTTGTCAGAAACGCTTACCAATGCTCTTTTTTTCATAATGTATACACCTCTGTTATTTTTTGCGAATTTGTGCGCCATACTATGCGTATGGTTATCTTATATATATTGCTTGTCGCCTATATCCTCGCTATCAATTTTTACGCCTTTTTACAGGTAAAATCCTTGCGAGATAAGGAGAAGGAAACGAAGACAGAAAAACAAATCGCACCCTTAGTCGAGCCCGCTACGCAAACGAAACCGCCCGAAAGAAACCTTGGAAAGCTTTGCGTTACGGGGATTCTCGGCGGTGCGCTTACCATCTATACCTGTATGTTTATCTTTAAATACAAGCGTTCGGACTTGTTGTTGATGGTATTGATGCCCCTTCTCGGCGTTTTAAACGTCTATATCTGGGTCTTGCTGTTCCGCTCGGGTTTTTCCTTTTTTGTTATTCGATAAGCCCTACTTTTTTATTATAACACATTTTTATTAGAAGGACAAGTATACGAAAAAAAGTTTGATTTTTTGTCAATAAAGTTAATTTCAAACACTTTTTGTTATATTTTTTTGTGAAAAATAAGATTTTAAATTTTTTGGATTTTTTTGTGAAAAACCCTTAAAAATTATTTGACAATTCTTTGCATTAGTGCTATTATATACAAGCGTTGTCGATACGACGGTGAAGTGTGCGATATGCGGGTGTAGTTCAA